>JAPLTI010000021.1 GCA_026398285.1 Verrucomicrobiota bacterium | reverse complement strand
CGATTCTCTCGATGACTTTCCTTCTCTCATCGCGCGAAATGTCGGAATCAAAGCTGCGATCGTCGCGGAGGATGAATTCGAAACGAAAGGACTCCGCGCCTTGCTGAATTTCGGCCATACCATCGGGCATGGCATCGAGGCGGCGGCGGGTTACGGCAAGTTCCTCCATGGTGAAGCAATTAGCCTCGGACTTTTGGCGGCTTGTCGGCTTTCTGTAGAAAAATCGGGACTGGCTGAAAAGGACGCCGCCAGGATTTCCTCGGCTCTCGCTTCTTACAAACTCCCGTTACGCCTTGACGATTCGATTGAAACCGATGCCATTTTTTGCGCGCTAAAAAAGGATAAAAAATTCGCAGCTGGCGGCATTCGCTTTGTCCTGCTCAGGCGATTAGGTGATGCGTTCGTCTCGGATGCCGTTACGGAGGCGGATATTCGCAGAGCAATCGAAGGCCTGCGCTGAGCGGATTTTTTCCAACAACCCGAAGGCTTGCCCTTTTCAGTCTGAAAATGCCAGATTGACCTAATGCTTCTTTTTCTACGATCAGTCCTCTTTTGCGCCCTAATGGCGCTTGTTCCACTCCATGCTCAGGACAGGGATGGTAATACGGTAGTTCAAACTGCCGGGATCGCTCTGGTAAAGCCTCAGCCTTGGTCCAAGCCATCCGAAGCCGAAGTGGTGAAGTTCAGTGCATTCACCGATCGCACGGCAAGGGGATCAGCAGGCGCGGGATATTTTGTTCTTCGCCTTCCAAGCGGGAAGGATACGCAAATTCCCGCAGCCCGCGTTGTGAAGCTCATTCTTCAGCCCAAAACTCCTGCCGAGCTCATCGAGGACTCCCAACGGAGGGAACTCCAGAAAAGCATCGATGACATGAAGGCTGCCATCGCTGCCGTGCCAGCGGCTGGGACTGCGATTTCGGAATACCTCAAACCATTCCAAGCAATGGCCAGTCAATATGACGCGGGTGGGGTTATGACCAGTCCAGACAAATGGGAGACCCGCGATAAATACCTCCAATTGGAAATTCAGAAAGTTGAATTGCGACTCCGCCGCGCCATGGCCGATGCGAAAATCAAAAAAGACTTTGACCTCAATACCAACGCGGATTTTGCCAAGCTCACCGAACTCGCCGCCTCGGATTCGGCGCTCCAAGCTCGCCTCGATGCCATGCAAGTGGAATGCGCGAAGCTTGTTTCCCGCGAGGAACAGGATGCGATCCTTGTGAAACTTCAGTCGCCGCTCTCACCCAGTGCCGCAGCTATTCTCCTTGATAAACTCAAGTCTCTCTCAGGCCCAAGTCCGCGCACAGCCAGCGTGCTCCGCCAAGCGGAAGTTGCTGTGGAACTCACAAAGGAAATCGATGCTCTAAAACTGGGCATCGAGAGCCTTTGGAATGAGGAATCCCTCTCCAATGGCATCCTCCCGCCTGTGTCTGCGGATCTCACGACTCAGATTGGTAGTTTGACCTCCAAACTCGCCGTATTCCGCGCGGGATCTCCTCCTGCGGGAATTTGGCTTCCGTCACCCGCATTCGATGCATGCGTTGCTTTGAAGGATGCCCTCCCAACGCTTCAAGCGCGACTCACTGAGCGGGACTACAAGGCCGCCATCGACGGGGTGACTGCTCTTAGCCCGTCTGGACGCCAAATTGGCGCCAAAACAATTCACGCCCTCGAGAGCATCAAGTCCTATGCAGAAGGCCAGATTGCGAAGTTTTCGGCTCTCGTCGATGAGGGAAATACGCTGCTTGCGGGAACGGATAAAAAGCTGGCCGTAGCCAAATTCCAAGAGGCCCTTGCTGTCATGCCCGATGCGAATCTCGAAAAACGCATCGCAGAGATTAAATAAGACTCCATCTCGTTTCCATGGAACAGCCCATCCCTGACAACTGCCGCATCTCGACCGAAGTGCGCGTTATGTATTTCGATACCGATGCGGGTGGGGTGGTTCACAATATTGTTTACCTTCGCTTCATAGAAACCGCCCGCACCCTGCTCGCGATCCAAATGGGAATGGACTTCGCGGAGATCGAGCGCACCGGCATTCATGCCGTCGTGAGTCGCACCGAGATCGACTACAAACGCCCAGCAAAACTCGGCGATGTCCTCCGCATCGAGGGTCGCGTCGTCGAGTGGAGTGGTGTCCGTTTTTGGGTGGAGTTCGAAGTCATCCGTCCCTCGGATTCCGCCCTCCTCGTCAAATGCCGCCAAGCTTTGGCACTCGTTCAGATGCCCGCCGGAAAACCCGTCCGACTTCCCGAGGGATTTCCCGCCACACTGGCCTTCGGAAAAAAGGAATTGGCATCCTGATCGCGCGGCTTTGTGCGCTGGGCGGCGTTGACCCGTTCATCTCCGACTGATAATCGTTTTCGCTTCTCATGAGCGGATACAAAAACACGATCAATCTTCCGAAAACCGATTTTCCCATGAAGGCCGGCCTGGCCCAGCGTGAACCTGAAACGCTGTCCAAGTGGGAAGGGGAGGGGCTTTACGAAAAAATCCAAGAGCGCCGCAAGGATGCCCCGCTCTACCTTCTGCACGATGGCCCCCCTTTCGCAAATGGCGATGTCCACATGGGAACGGCGCTGAACAAGATTCTTAAGGATTTCGTGGTTAAATCCAAAACGATGGCAGGCTTCCGTGCTCCTTTCGTTCCTGGTTGGGATTGCCACGGTCTTCCCATCGAGTTCCGCGTGGTCAAATCCTCCGCCGGTCTGACTCCCGCAGAGGTGCGTCGCCGCTCGGAGGAATACGCCCGCAAATTTATCGACATCCAACGCCGCCAATTCCGGCGTCTCGGCGTCCTCGGCGACTGGGAGCATCCCTACCTCA
>JAPLTI010000120.1 GCA_026398285.1 Verrucomicrobiota bacterium | reverse complement strand
AAAAGAAATTTTATCCCCGCCATGGCCAATGCCCGCAAAGAAGCAGGCTTTGCCCCGGCCCTGATTCATCTGCGACAAGATTGGCTATTCGCCGTCCCAAAGAAAATGTTCGAGACGCAGTTGTTTGATGCGGTGTTTAGCTTCTAGGGAACGGTGGCCATCGGTTGCGGCGAGGGTTTCGTAAACGCGGATGGCTTCGGGCCATTTTTGGGTGGATTCGAGGATGCGTGCGGCTGCGAATCCGGCTTTGTAGAACCAGAAGAACTCGGTGGGGGCTTGCGCCGTGGGTTTGAAAACATCGTAGTAGGTGGCGACGGCCGTGTTGAGGTCGTTGGTTTTTTCGAGGGCGGTGCCGATGCGGGTGAGGGCTTCGTTGCGCCAGGCGGGGTTGCTGGAGTGCTCGGCGGCGACTTGTTTCCAGACATCGATGGCGGCGCGGTAGTTGGCCGGATCATCGGCTCCGAGCGAGTAAAGGTTTTTACCTTTCTCGATGAGAGCCGTGGCGTGTGTGTCGGGAGAGGGCTGTGAGGACAGGATTTTATCAAGGACGAGATTCGCCTCGAGTGGCTTGCCTTGTGCGGCGATGAGGGAGGCTTGTTCGAGTCGGGCCTGGGCTGCGAGAGCGCCATTGCCGACGGCAACTTCCTCGAAGAGCAAAATGGCCTCGTCAGGCGCGGTTGAGGATGGGATGCGCGATACGGATTGGGCCGCAAGGAAGAGGGCAGGCTCGTCGTAGTCCGAGTCGGGAAATTTGCGGGCGAGGGTTTCGAGTTCGACCCGGGCTGTGGCGAAGTCCCCCTGGCGGTAGAGAAGTTCGCCGAGCTTCATTCTTACGGACGCTTCAGGGTCGGTATTCTGATAGGCACCGAGAAATGTGCGCGCGGCGGCGATGGCTTTTTCGGTGTTGGCAGGGTTGCCATCATCGGTGAGGAAAACCTTGAGTGCGGCTTCGCGCGAGGGTTCCGCTTGGGTGGAAATGCGGCGGAGTTCGGCATCCGCCCCCGGGTAGTCGAGTTGTTGGTATTTCCACTCTGCGAGGGCGAGGCGTGCGCGGGATGCAATGCCTGGAACGGGCGATCCGGCGAGAGCTTCAAGCTTGGAAAGCGCGTCGGGGTGGCCCTGACGGGCGAGGTGGAATGCCTCCTGCATCCGAAAGGCCGGAAGGCGTGGGCTGGCGGGGAAGTTTTTTTCCAACTGGAGGAGTGCGTTGTTTGGCGTCATGCCGGAGAAAAGCTGGCAGAGGGCGGCATTGAAGAGGGCGGATTCGGTGAGTTCGGGATTCTGCGCTGCGGATGTAAAGGCTGCGGAGGCTGCTGCGTGGTCGCCTTTGCGCGAGAGTGCCAGTCCGCGCAAAAAGTCGGTGTGTGGCGAGGAACCAGTGGGAGGAAGGAGCGCGAGGGCCTCGTCGTTTCGATTGAGACGAATGCGGAGGGCGGCGAGTTCGAGGAGGGTCTCCTCTGCCAAGGGATTCGTGGACGGGTCGGAGGCCAGGCGTTCGAGAAGTGGTAGAGCGGTTTCGGGGCTTTTTTGGCGGGCATCGAAACGGGCGAGGTAGTAGGTGGCTAGCTTCTGACGCAGGGTGGAATCCGGGTCGCTGGACCAACGCTTGAGTTCGCTCGAGGAGGGGCTTGTCGCTCCCGAGTAGATCTCATCGAGTGAGGCGAAGACCTCCTTTAGGCCCGGCATGGAGGGGTGGGCGGCGATGAATTCCTCAAGCAAGGTTTCGGCCTCAGCATTTTTTGAGAGGCGCTGTAGCGCTGAGGCCTGAAGGGTCACTGCCGAGATGGCCATGTCTGCATTAACGGGCACGAGGGAGGTGAGGAGGCTTAGAACAAGCTCGTCATTTTCCTCCTGCGCGGCGGCCTGTGCGAGGAGGATGTTTTTGCGGGCTTGATGGGCGGGGCTTTCGGCTGGAATGCGCTCGAGAACGGTGCGGGCGGTGGTTGCGTTTTTTTGAGCGAGCTGGATTTCCGCGAGCTCGAGGAGGGCGGAGGATTTGATTGGCGAAGCGGGCCAGTTGGCCGCAGGAGCCAGAGTGGCAGCGGCCTCCTTGGGTTTTGAAAGGCTTTTGAGCATGCGGGCCCGGCCGATGACTGCTTCTTTTTGAAATTCAAAATCCGATGCCCGGGCGGCGTTGGCATAGGCTTGGGATGCTTTGAGCCAGTCACCATTTCCTGCCAGGGCTTGAGCGAGCCAGAAATCCCGCGCGGGACTAGTGGGGATGGCTGCGGTCTCGATGAGCGTGGCAGCGGACTCTGATTGGCCGGCTTCGATCAAGGCGCGGGCATAGAGAAGGTTTGCTTCCGCGCCGGCTTGCTGTGATCCGATGGATGGGAACTGCTGCTCGATTTTCACCATGGCGATCTGCGGGAATCCGTTGTCGAGAGCCTCCCGCGCTTCGTCGAGCGGGGCGGCGTATGAAATGGCGGAGATTAGAAGAAGCGGCCAGAGGCGTTTCATGATTTGAGATATTTGGCGAGGTAGCGGGCGGTTTCGCTTTCTTTGCTGCGGGCGACTTGCTCGGGCGGGCCTTCCGCAACGATGCGGCCGCCGCCAGAGCCTCCATTAGGTCCGAGGTCGATGATCCAGTCCGCACATTTGATAACCTCGAGGTTGTGTTCGATGACGATAAGGGTGTTTCGGGCGTTTCGAAGCTTCATGAGCACTTCGAGAAGCTTGTGGATGTCGGCGAAGTGCAGGCCGGTGGTCGGCTCGTCGAGGAGGTAAATCGTGCGTCCGGTGGGGCGTTTGGAGAGTTCGGCGGAGAGTTTGAGGCGCTGGGCTTCGCCACCGGAAAGCGTGGTGGCGGATTGGCCGAGCCGCAGATAGCCGAGGCCGACATCCTGCATCGTTTCGAGTTTCGCGCAAAGCGCAGGCACATGGCGAAAGAAGCGCGCGGCGTCATCCACCGTCATTTCCAAGACATCGGCGATGTTTTTTCCCTTGTAGGTCACCTCGAGCGTCTCGCGATTGTAGCGGCGGCCGTGGCAGATCTCGCACTCCACATAGACATCGGCGAGGAAGTGCATTTCGATCCGGATGAAGCCATCGCCTTGGCAGTGTTCACAGCGGCCGCCTTTGTTGTTGAAGGAAAAGCGCCCCGAGTCGTAGCCGCGCACGCGGGAGGCAGGGAGTTCGCTGAAGAGGTCGCGGATTGGACCGAGCGCACCGGTGTAGGTTGCGGGGTTTGAGCGGGGTGTGCGTCCCACGGGGCTTTGGTCGATGACCACGACCTTGTCGAATTGCTCTATGCCGGTGATCAATCGATGGGCTCCAGGTCTGGCTTTTGCGCGGTGGAGGTCCCGCTCGAGGGCAACGCGAAGGATGTCGTTGACGAGGGTGGATTTTCCGCTGCCGGAGACACCAGTGACGCAAGTGAGGCATCCCACGGGGAATGCGGCGTTGATGTTTTTCAGGTTGTTCTCCGTTGCGCCTTGAACGCGGAGCCATCCATCGCCGATCTCGCCCTCGGCGGCACCTGTCTTTCTTGGGGCGGTGCGCTGTTTTGGGACGGGAATGCGCACTGTGCCTTTGAGGTATTGAGCGGTGAGGGATTGTTCGCTTTGGAGGATGTCGTCGAGGGTGCCTTGGGCGACGAGTTGACCACCTCGCGGGCCGGCTCCGGGACCGATGTCGAGGATGTGGTCGGCAGCGCGGATGGTGTCTTCGTCATGTTCCACAACGATTACGGAATTCCCGAGGTCGCGGAGGTTGCGGAGGGTTTGGATGAGGCGGTCGTTGTCGCGCTGGTGGAGTCCGATGCTTGGCTCGTCGAGAACATAGAGGACGCCGGAAAGTCCCGAGCCGATTTGTGTGGCGAGCCTTATTCGCTGGGCTTCGCCACCAGAAAGCGATCCGCTCTCGCGGTTGAGTTGGAGGTAGTCGAGGCCGACTTCGTTGAGAAAATGCAACCGCTGCCGGACCTCGCGCAGCACATCTTTCACGATGCCGGCGTCACTCTCGGAGAGTTGCAGGTCTGCCATGACATCTGCCGCCTCGCGTATTGTGAGGCCGCAAATTGCCTGAATGCCGAACTCCGCCCCGGATTTTGTTGCGAGCGTGACGGCGAGAATCTCGGGGCGCAGTCGGGCTCCTTCACACACGCGGCATACGCGCTTTCCTTGAAAAAGCCGGAGTCGCTTGCGGGAAAACTCACTTTTGGTGGTTTCGTAGAGGTGCTCGAGGTGTGCGAGAACGCCCTCAAAGGGTTTGGTCGAAGTGCGGTTGGCGCCGATGGCGATCGAGATGTTTCTTTTTCCCGATCCGTTGAGGACAAGTTCGTGGAAACTTTCTGGCAGGTCGCGCCATGCTTTTTCCACGGGAGCCGGCGTGTCGGCGAGGAGGCCATTCAAGAGCGAGGCGTAGTAGGCCTTCATGCGCTTGTTGGCTTGCTTCCATGGCCGAATGGCGCCCTGCGCGATTGTTTTTTCGGCGTCCACCACAAGGTCGGGATCGAAGAAACTCTCCGTGCCGATCCCTTGGCATGCCGGGCAGGCTCCGAGGTGGCTGTTGAACGAAAAATGCTTTGGCGTGAGGCGCGGCATGGTGAAGCCAGTCGAGGGATTGCAAAAATCGGTTGAGAATTTTTCTTCGATCCACTGCGTCGCGCCCGGTTCCTGGCGGCTTGTGGAAAGGTGTCCAGCGCCTAGGCGCAAGGAAGTCTCAACCGAGTCTGCGAGGCGCTGCCCGAGGTCTTGCCGCACCGTTAAACGATCGACAACCGCCTCGATAAAGTGGGGTTTTGTTTTATCTAGACGGATGTTTTTCGTATCCGCCAGTTCGATGACCTCGCCGTCCACCCGCAGGCGGACAAACCCCTCGCGGCGGGCTTTTTCAATGACATCGCGAAACTCGCCGGTTTGGCCGGTGACAAGCGGCGCAAGGACGAGGAATTTCGAGCCCTCGGGCCACCGAAGGATGGCGTCCGCAATTCCCTGCGGCGTCTGGCGGGCGACGCGCTGGCCGGTTTTCGGATCATGGGGAATGCCGACCGCTGCGTAGAGGAGGCGGAGATAGTCGTAAATCTCGGTGGTGGTGGCGATGGTCGAACGGGGATTGGCCGCCGAGATGCGCTGCTCAATCGCGATGGCAGGGGAGAGCCCTTCGATGTAGTCCACATCGGGCTTCTGCATCTGATCCAGAAACTGCCGCGCGTAAGCCGAGAGACTTTCGACATACTTGCGCTGCCCTTCCGCAAAGAGGGTGTCGAAGGCGAGCGAGGATTTGCCCGAGCCGCTCATGCCGGTCACCACCACGAGTTGGTGGCGCGGAATTTCGACATCAAGGTTCCGCAGGTTGTGCTGGCGGGCGCCTTTGATGCGGATCACGGAATGTTTCTCGTTGGCCATAGGGCGTTGAGCAGTTTGGAACAGAGTGCGCATGAATCCAAATGCAAATCCCGCGCCTGTTCGAAAATGCCTTGCGAAGCGAAGCGGGATTCATAGCTTTCCGAATATGTCCCCCGCATTGGCAGAATTCATTGGAACCGCGTCATTGATTGTCCTCGGAAACGGCGTGGTGGCAACTGTCGTTCTTAATAAGAGCAAGGGCGAGGGCGCTGGATGGATCGTTATCACAGCGGGTTGGGCGATGGCCGTTTTTGTCGCTGTCTTCGCTGTTGGCCGGGTCAGCGGTGGACACTTGAATCCCGCTGTGTCCGTGGCCATGGCGCTCTCGAATCACTTCCCTTGGGAGAGTATTCCCTCCTACATTCTGGCGCAGATGCTCGGCGCAATGACCGGCTCGGCTATTGTCTGGGTGGCCTTTTTTTCCCACTGGAAAATCACGGAAGACGGCGAGGCAAAGCGGGCGGCTTTTTGCACGGCCCCAGCGATTCGCTCCATTCCATCGAACCTGGCTTGTGAGATCATAGGAGCCTTCGTTCTTATCTTCGGTGTCTTTTGCATGAAGGGCGCCAGCGGCGAACCGCCAGGCATCGGAGTTTTTCCAATCGATCTGGGAGCGCTCGGCGCCCTTCCGGTCGGGCTTTTGGTCTGGTCCATCGGCCTCTCGTTGGGCGGGCCCAGCGGATATGCCATCAATCCCGCACGGGATCTTGGGCCTCGCCTCATGCATGCCATTTTGCCGATCTCCGGAAAAACGGGAAGCGACTGGTCTTACTCGTGGATTCCGGTGGCAGGCCCCTTGATCGGAGCGGTCCTTGCCGCATTGCTTCACAGGGCACTCGGACCCTTTTGATTTTATGAAATACATCCTTGCCCTCGACCAAGGAACGACGAGTTCGCGGTCGATTATTTACGACGAATTCCTGCGACCGGTTGCGTCCGCCCAGCGCGAGTTTACCCAACATTTTCCTCAGCCCGGCTGGGTTGAGCACGATGCCTCGGAGATTTGGGACTCCATCGTTTCGACAGCCCGGGAGGCGGTGGCGAAGGCTGGAATCAAGCCGCAGGATATTGCCGCCGCAGGCATCACAAACCAGCGTGAGACTGTGGTGGTCTGGGACCGCGCGACCGGCGAACCGGTGCATCCGGCCATCGTGTGGCAAGACCGGCGAACGGGGGCGTTCATGGATGCCTTGCGCGTCGAGGGCAGGGAGGCCCTTGTTCAAGAACGCACTGGACTGCTTCTCGATCCCTATTTTTCGGCCAGTAAAATCCGCTGGATTCTGGGCGAGATTCCGAATGGTCACACACGCGCGCTTGTCGGTGAGTTGGCTGTCGGAACCATTGATAGCTGGCTCATTTACAAGCTCAGCGGGGGCAAAACCCATGTCACGGATGTAAGCAACGCCTCGCGCACGATGCTCATGAACATTCGCCTCGGCTGTTGGGATCCCGAGCTATTGGCCCGTTTTGGAATTCCCGAAGCGGTTCTGCCCAAAATTGTCTCCAGTAGCGGCCGGTTGGCTGATATCAATACCTCGTTTTTGGGGCATTCGGTGCCGATTTGTAGCGCTATTGGCGACCAGCAGAGCGCGCTCTTCGGCCAGCTTTGCACCAGGCCGGGAATGGTGAAGTGCACCTACGGCACGGGATGTTTTTTATTGGTTTTCACCGGCGCGGAGGCCATCGCGAGTTCGAATCGCCTCCTCACAACAGTGGCTTGGAGGATTGGTGACGGCCCCATGGAATACGCGCTCGAGGGCAGCGTGTTCATGGGCGGTGCATCGATCCAATGGCTTCGCGATGGACTGGGAATCATCCGCTCCGCCCCCGAGGTCAATGAACTTGCAGCGCGCGTTCCTGACAGCGGTGGTGTCGTGCTTGTTCCCGCTTTCACTGGACTTGGAGCGCCGTATTGGGATTCTGCGGCGAGGGGCGCACTGCTTGGGATGACGCGTGGAACGACTGCCGCGCATATAGCCCGCGCAACGCTCGACGGCATCGCCTTGCAAGTGGCCGACCTCGTGGCCGCCATGGAAAAAGACTCCGCAAAAAAAATCACAACCCTTCGGGTGGATGGTGGCGCCTGTGCCAGTGACCTGCTTATGCAAACGCAGGCTGATATTCTTGGAGTCGAAGTCGAGCGTCCAGTGAACATCGAAAGCACGGCTCTCGGTGCCGCGATGCTGGCGGGCCTCGGCGCAGGCATTTGGCCTGATATCGACGCCCTCTCTGCAATCCGAAATACCGAGCGTCTTTTCGAGGCTGAAACCGCGCCGCTCAAAAATGGGAGACCAAGCTATGAATCGAAAAAAACTTCTGCAGCAAGTCGAACAAGTCCCCGAGTGGGATGTGGCCATCATTGGCGGCGGGGCTACTGGTCTGGGGGTGGCGGTGGATGCCGCCACGCGCGGCTTCCGCACAATCCTGCTCGAAGCCTCGGATTTTGCGAAAGGCACATCCAGCCGCAGCACCAAGCTCGTGCATGGAGGGGTTCGTTATCTCGAGCAGGGTGACATACCCCTCGTCCTGGAGGCCCTGCGCGAACGCGGACTCATGCACCGCAACGCGCCGCATCTCGTTCATCATTTGTCTTTCATCGTGCCCCGTTATCAGTGGTGGGAGGGTCCGTTTTTCGGCATCGGACTCAAAGTTTACGACGCCTTGGCGGGCAAGCTGAACCTTGCGCCGTCACATTTGCTCTCGCGCGAGGAGACGATGGCACGCATTCCAAATATCGAGGCGGAACACTTGCTTGGAGGTGTGGAGTATTTTGACGGGCAGTTTGACGATGCCCGGCTCGCGATCACTCTGGCGCGAACGGCCGTTCATCATGGTGCCTGTGCGCTCAATCACTCGCGCGTGACTGGTCTGGCAAAAACAGACGGCCTCGTGAGTGGTGTTCATTTTACGGATGTCGAAACGGGCACTGACTATCAGGTCAAGGCCCGTGTGGTGGTGAATGCCACCGGAATTTTCAGTGACGAAATTCGTCTCATGGATGACGCCAAGGCCCAACGCGCCGTGCAGCCAAGCCAAGGGGTGCATTTGGTTTTTGATCGCTCGTTTTTACAGGGTGATTCCGCGGTTATGGTGCCCCACACGGACGATGGACGCGTTCTCTTTGTGATCCCGTGGCATGGCAAGGTGCTGGTTGGAACCACCGATACGCCGATGGATCATGCCGATCTGGAGCCTCGTGCCATGAAGGAGGAGATAGGTTTTATTCTGCGCAATGCCGCGCGGTATCTGGCCCGCGATCCAGAGGAAAAAGACATACTTGCTGTGTTTGCAGGTCAGCGTCCGTTGGTCCGCCCGCCCGGTAAGGATGGCACGGCCACGAAAGCGATTTCGAGAAATCACGAGGTTCTTGTTTCGGATGGCGGCTTGGTAACGATTGTAGGAGGAAAGTGGACGACCTACCGGCAAATGGCGGAGGACACGCTCGATAAAGCCATCACTCTCGCGGGTCTTGAAGACCGCGCGTGCGTCACCGAAAATCTGCAACTTCATGGCTGGCGCAGTCCCAATGCGGAGCCTCTGCCGGATTGGCTTGCAGTCTATGGCAGCGAAGCCGCCGATGTGCTCGCGCTTGTGCAGGAGGACGCGTCGCTGGGAGAATTTCTACACCCCCGCCTGCCTTACCAGATGGTGGCGGTCGTTCAAGCTGCGCGGCAAGAGCAGGCGCGCACGGTGGAGGATGTGCTTTCCCGCCGCACACGGGCGCTTCTTTTGGATGCTCGCGCTGCCATCGAGTCAGCGCCGAAGGTGGCCGTCTTGCTGGCCAAAGAACTCGGCCGGGACAAGGCTTGGGTGGAGGCTCAAGTGGCCGAATTTACGGAGCTGGCCAAAGGCTACTTGCAACCGGAATCCTGATGGTATTAGTCGCCGAAGCCTGCGCGCACCTCGTTCACGCCATCCAGCGAGAGCATTTTTGCAATCAAGACCGATGCTGTGCCGGAGTTGATCTTCGGCGACAAACTCACGGTCGCCGTTCCGTTGTGGAATGTGACGGACTGCTTTGCGGAGGCGGAGGATAATTTCAAAAAAGAACGAAGCTTGCCGAGAATGATGGCTTCTTCGAACAGCGAAGGTGCTGCGGCTTGGGCGGAGGATTTTCGAACCCAGATGCTTTCGCCGTCAATGTCCGCGACTTCAAAGGACGATCGCAAGCGTTCTCCAACCTGCGCTGAAACGGCTTGGGGTCGCGGTGGAAGAACGGAACCGGGTTGCTCTTGCCGAGCAGATGGCACTGTCGGTTTCGGTGCGCGCGGAACTACCTGACGAGCTGATGAACCTGCCGTTGATACACCTGTGATCGCGGCTTCGGACGGTGCCTTAACCACCCTCTTCGTTTGGCAGGCACTCAATAGCCCAATACAGATCAGAGACCGGATGGTAAAAAAACCGGTCATTCTCAACCATCTAAACGCAGGTGCTGATGACCGCTCGAAACGGTAGGCTTTCATGCGAACAGGAGGCGGGGTATTTGTAAACCCGCAGGCAATCCGTGGGAATGGAAGGTCCGCCGCACGAGGCGGCGGAGCCATTCTACGACTTGTAGCGCAAACGCTTTTTGTGGCGGTTTTCTTTCATCCGCTTGCGGCGTTTGTGTTTTGCGATTTTTGACTTTCTCTTCTTTTTAATGGAACCCATGGGATTTCGGGACTGCGTTGTAAACTAATCTTGAACTAATATACGACTTTGTTGAGTGGATACTCGATGATCCCTTCAGCGCCGAGATTTTTCAGGCTGGGAATGATCTCGCGCACGATTTTCTCTTCGATCACCGTTTCGATGGCGACCCATCCGGGTTGGGCCAAAGGCGAAACGGTAGGATTCCGTAATGCGGGCAATGCCTCAAGCAATTTTTTCAAGCCGGACTCGGGAAGGTTCATTTTCAAGCCCACGAGATCCCTCGCGGCGAGGGCGCCTTTGAGGAGAAGTGCGAGGTGGCGAATCTTTTCCTGCTTCCAGTCATTCGCCCATGCGGAGCGGTTCGCAAAGAGCGCGGGATAAGATTCCATGAGCGTGTCCACGATGCGGAGTTTGTTCGCGCGGAGCGACGATCCGGTCTCTGTGATGTCCACAATGGCGTCGACGAGATCTGGCACTTTGACTTCAGTGGCGCCCCAGGAAAATTCGACTTCGGCCTTCACTCCGGCGCGTTCGAAAAAGCGGCGGGTTATGCCGACCGCCTCCGTGGCGACGCGCTTGCCATCAAGGTCGCGGGTTGTTTTGACCGGAGAATCCTCGGGCACGACGAGCACCCAGCGGGTCGGATTTGCAGTGGCCTTGCTGTAGGGAAGTTTGACGACCTCTTCGACATCCGAGCCATTTTCCTCGACCCAGTCATGTCCCGTGATGCCGCAGTCCAGATACCCATGCTCGATATAGCGGCTGATTTCCTGGGCGCGGAGAAGGCGGATGCGAAGCTCGGGGTCGTCCACCGAGGGACGGTAGGAGCGGCTGGAGCCGGAAATCGCGTAGCCTGCTTTTGCAAAGAGGGCGATGGTTGGCTCCATGAGGCTGCCGGAGGGGAGGCCGATTGTGAGAATTTTTTGTTCCATGAGAGCTGCGGAATTTTGGGTCGAGTATTGAAAAGAGTGGTTTTGCCGGATGGTCAGATTGTCTGGGAGAGGAAGCCGCCGTCGATGCGGATGTCCGTGCCGGTGACGAATGAGCTGGCATTCGGGCTGGCCAGGAAAATGACTGCGCCAGAGAGTTCCTCGGCCTCGCCGAATCGAGCCATGGGCGTGTGACCCAGAATGGCTGCGGCGCGGGGAGTGGTCGAGCCATCGGGATTGAAGAGGAGACGGAGATTTTGTTCGGCGGGAAAGAATCCGGGAGTGATGGAATTCACGCGCACGCCGGAGGTCGCCCACTCGCGAGCGAGGAAGTTGGTGAGATTCAGAACGGCGGCCTTGGCGGCGGAGTAGGCCACCACGCGGGAAAGAGGAATGTGTGCGGAAGCGCTGGCGACATTGATAATACTGCCTCGACCTGCGTCCACCATCGCCTGGCCGATAACTTGGCATGGCAGCAATGCGCCGCCGACGAGGTTGAGATCGAAGCTCGCCGTCCAATCCTCAGCGGCGATTTGCGAGAAGGGATTTTCAGGCGTCACTGTGACGCGAGGGTCGTTTCCGCCGGCGGCATTCACGAGGACGGATGGGACGCCGAAGCGCTCGGTCGTTGCTTTAAGAAGTTCCTCTAGGCTCTCGCGGTCGGTGGCATCGCATTCGATAAATGCAGCGCGTCCGCCGGTTTTTTGGATTTCTGCTGATCGTTGGGCACCGCGTTCAGCATTCCGTCCAGCGACTACCACAATGGCTCCGGCGGAGGCGAGGGCGACCGCCATGCTACCGCCGAGGACGCCTGTTGCGCCAATAACCACAGCGACTTCTTCGGAGAGATCAAAAAGGTTTGTTGCCATATATCGGCCACTAAAAACAAACCCGCCTGCGCCCGCACGATTTTTTTTGACTTGGACTAGCGCTGGCAGAGGTAAAAATGACTCACTCATGTTGAAGGATACCCAAAACGAGCGCGACGAGCGGCGCATGCCTATCGATCGAGTGGGAGTGAAGTCTCTGCGCTACCCGCTGCAGGTCCGCGACAAGGAGCACTCTGTTCAAAGCACTGTCGCAAACATTCAGCTCACGGTTGACCTGCCGCACCACTTCAAGGGCACCCACATGAGCCGATTCATCGAGGTTCTCTCGGAACATGGTCCCGTGATCCATGTGGAAAACATCCGCGACATCCTCGAGCAAATGTGTCGGCGGCTCGAGAGCAGCTGCGCGCATCTCGAAATTGAGTTTCCATTTTTTCTGGGCAAAAAAGCGCCCGTGAGCGGAGCGGTCGGCTTGATGGATTACACGGTCCGCTTCAGCGCGACCCTCGAAAACGGCGAGATGGATTTTGTTGTCACCACCATCGTTCCTGTCACCACCCTGTGCCCGTGCTCGAAGGCGATCAGCGCTGCGGGCGCCCACAACCAGCGCGGGCATGTGACGCTTTCCGTGCGCTGCAAAAAGCCGATGTGGATCGAAGACATGGTGCGCCTCGCCGAGGAGTCCGCCAGCGCCGAGTTGTTCAGCCTGCTGAAGCGGCCAGATGAAAAACATGTCACCGAACAGGCCTATGAGAACCCGGTTTTCGTCGAAGACTTGGTTAGGAATGTCGCCGTTCGTTGCGAGGCTGATCAGAATATCCTCTGGTATCGAGTGGAGGTGGAGAACTTCGAGTCGATCCACAATCACAGCGCCTACGCGCTTATCGAGAAAAAAGGCGTCTGACTCTCAGGCTTCTTTGATTTCTTCCGTCTGGAGTTTCGCAACGAGGAGGCGAAGCAGTCCCACTCCAGCGACAGCGCCGCTCATGTCTGCGATCCAATCCTCAAGGCTCAGCCCGGAGCGCCCCGGAATGAATTGCTGATTGTATTCGTCGAGCGCCCCGAGAAGTCCCATCACTGCCGCGACGGCCAAGAGTAAACGGATGCCCTGCAACTTGGCGAGCAGACGCAGGGAGGCGGCCAGAGCTGTCGCTCCTCCCAAGAAAAAGACGAAGTGCAGGATTTTGTCCTGCTGCGGAACCAGCATCTTAGGCATCTCCGTCGGCACGCTGTTCGAGACCTGATAAAGTATCACGAGCCAGAATCCAAAAAGGATCGTCGGCACGGCAGGGCGGTTCAGGGTGAAATCGAGCACTCGGGAAAAGATGGACATTGGATCAGTGCGCGATTTTTACCATCCACCGAGTGAAGTGGAGCTTTTTCGCCAGTATGTTGCTTTTCCGATTTTGAGTCTAACGGAGATTTTTAGACAGAATTTACAGAATTCAAAAAATTGAAGAGAAGCTACTTGTTGGAAAATGACTGCGCTTGGTGAGTGGGATTTTCGCGCTTGGCGGAGACTTGGCATGGGGGTTGCTTAATTAGGCATCAAAGAACAACCCGGCCGTAGGGAGGGTAAGCTCACAAACTTGGGGGAGGGAGTGAGCTTGGGACGGCCGGGTTGTTTTTTATTTTGCTGCCACCTCCAACTCGTTCATCGAGGCATCCAGTATTCCTCCCGGTTGCGGATCGCGCCGAGCCTGTAGAGTCCGGTGCTCTAATCCTACGGCTGCGCCTTGAGCCTTTCGTGGCTACAGTCTTTGTTTGGCGGGGTGGTGCCCGGGGGCATTCGGTGGCCTCCGAGGGAATGTTTGGGTCAAGCCGGAGGTCGACCCTCCAAGGACTGCGCGCTGACGCGCGGGCGCTGTAGCGGCGTCTCTATGAGCGCCGGGAAAGAGGGCGGATAAAATCCTTTGTTTTGGTCAATCGCAGAAGCGCTTTGCTGCTTCGGCATGACATGGGAATATCGTGTCCGCACGCCCCATTTTTTCTGTCGCCGCCGCGCCGGGAACTCAGTGTCCCCTCAACAAAAACCATCCTGCGATACCGCCGAGGAGCATCAGCAGGGCAGGGTTGATGTGTTTGGCGAAGAGAATTCCTGTTACAGCAAGAGCGGTAATGCAGGTGATGGTATTGAAGTGGAGGCTGTGGTTGGGGTTGATGCAGGCCGTTTTGCCGACTGCGTGGACGCCTGCCAGCATGAGTCCGATGGTGATCGGGGCCATGCCTTGTTGCACCGAAGCACGCCAGGGGTTTTCCTTGAAATGATCCCAAATATAGCTGCAGCCGTAGGTCAGAAAGCTCGAGGGCAGGTAGAATGCCACGAGCGCAATAATGAGGCCTGCGGCGCCGGCGGCCTGCCAGCCGATGAGGGCGACCATCGACATGTTCGGGCCAGGAGCCATCTGGCCCAGACTGTAAATCGTGGCGAATTGGTCGCCGGTGACCCAGTGGTGAAGAGTGACGGTCTCATGTTCCATCTGCGGCAGCACGGCGCTACCGCCTCCTACGGCGAGCAGCGAGAGGAGGCAGAAGACATTCAGGATTTTAACAAGGTCGCTCATGGGTTTGGCTTCGCTGATCTCGGGCGGCAGAGAATGATCGCGATTGGAGCGATGAGAAAAAGTACCACTGGCAGGGACACATGGTGGAAGGCCACGAGATAAAAGGTGCCCAAGACGAAACACAGGTCGCGGAGGTTTAGGAATTGCTTGGCGCCGATCTTGAGAGTGACCTGAAGAAGTAGTCCCACAGCGGCTGCGGCGACTCCCGCCAGCGCGGCGGCGACATTCGGATTGTGGCGAAAGCGGTCATACAAAATTCCCAATACCAACAAAAGCAGCACGCCAGGAAGAATGAGCCCTGCCGCAGCAGCGATGGCTCCGCGCGGCCCGGCCAGCTTCCTGCCGGCAATGATCGCCACATTCACGGAGTTCAGCCCTGGTAGTGTCTGGCCGATTTCCAGGGCGGCTAGGAATTCCTCCTCATCCATCCACTTTTGATCAGTCACCAGCGCATCGCGCAGGTAGGCGACGAGACCGCCGCCAAAGCTGGTGATGCCGATCTTAGCGAACACGCGGAAAATCTCCGGCACGCCGGGTTGTTTACTCGCTGCGGGTGGCATGGGGAGATTGTCCGAGTTGGTAAACAAGCGCTGTCTTGGTCGTGCCGAGCGAGACCCACTCGTGGGCGTCGAGTTGGAGCGTTTTGTAGAAATTCTCCGCCCGCTTCAGGCTCGACTTGTGGATTTCATCTTCGCTGTCAAAGCGGCACTGGAAGGCGAATTCGCCGCAGAAGGCTCGCTCGTATTTGCGTGTGCGCCACACGGCGATTGTTGTTTTGCCATTGAAGCCTCCACCGAAGTGCAACTCGCCCACATCGACCTGCACCTCTTCCACCGCCATGTCGTTGACAAGCCGGAGCGGAGTCTCATGGTCCGCACCCACCTGGTGGATCGCTGGAAACGCTCCGGCCAGATCCTTCACCGCGACTTCCAAACCCTCGCGCGGCTTCGCCAGCACGCAATTGTGTGAAAAAATAGAACGCGCACCGCCGAGCGTCTCCCGCAGCGGCAGAAGCTCCTCTTTGAATTTGATCTTCGCGATGCCCCCCGAAGTCGCCGGTCGCACATCCACCGCCGCCGCCTCTTTAAAATCCGGATGCCGGAATTTGAATGTCAGCTCTGGAATTCCCTGCGGCCAACCGCCCTTGTAGTGCGTGCGCAAGCGCAGGATGAAATGGTTTTTATAAAGCGCAAAATCTTCCGTGTCGTAGAAGAGAACCTCCCTCACATTGCTCTCAAAGGCGTTCTCAGCCTCCTTCACCTTCACATCAAACTTCTTCGCCGTCGCCCTCACGATGCTCCAGAAATCCACGAAAGCCTGTGGCGAAGTGAAATGCTGCGCCTGCAAAATGATTTTATACTCGCGATACTGAATCCGATCCTGCGGGGTGTTTTCGATTTCGTGCTTCGACATGTCGCCTATCAAGGCACAGTCGCTTCCCTATGGCAAAAAGCTTTTCATTGCGCGAGCAGCGAGTTGGTAGCCGAGTTAGTTACGAAAGTGTCACATAAAATTTATTTTTCAGAAGGGTTTGGTGGGAAGGATTGCAGCAATCCATTCCCAAACAAAAACCGCCATGAACAATCCAAAGACACTGAACCTCTCGGGTGAAGTTGATGCTCGCAAGGGATACACTGAACAACATATTGCTGGCTGGGAGCATCGATTCAACCAGTGCACTAAATCTGGTAGATTTTCAGAGCCTGCTTGGCGGTTGGGGAAATGGGTTTGGGTGCTGGTTTTTGTGCTTGCGGCCTTTACAAGCCAAGTTTTCGGGCAAAGCAACGGGGATACCCTAAGATGGAACTTTTCGTCCGCCACCACATGGACTAGCACCGCAACTGGCAAGTGGCATGATACAATCTTACCTGGACAGGTAGATTTATCTACGTCAGGCAGACGCAATCTTACCTACAATTTCCTTTTTGCCGGTGCGGTTACTAATGGAACTATCTCGCCAACAAATACAACAATCTCAGGTTTCGATCTTTTCGCTAATTCAGTAACCTTTGAACAGGGCTTCAACTCGACGAATACGACATCCATCACAAATGGTTCTGGAACAGCAAGCAGTCTCACATTTGGCGCTGGAAACGGAAGCGCCTCGGTGCTAGCAAACGCTACCTCTTGGACTTTTGCAAACAATGCTACGACTGGAAATGTGACTTTTACTAATGGCACTGGAGCGCTTACATTCAAGCTTTTTACTTCAGGAAATATTAGCGTTCTTAACGCTGGCGCTATATCAACTATTGGTTCAAACATAACTGATTTCGATGCAACGAACAAAGGTGGCATCACCAAAAACGGCGCAGGCACCCTTACCCTCAACGGCACCAACACCTACACCGGTAGCACCACAGTATCCGCTGGCACTTTAAGCATTAGTTCGGTCGCGAACGGAGGTTTAAATAGCAATCTAGGAGCCTCCTCAAATGCCTCAAGCAATTTGGTGCTGGGAGGTGGCACTCTATCCTACACCGGGACCAGCGCCTCGACTGACCGCAATTTTACCCTCACGAATGGAACGACAAGCACGATTTCAGTAGGAATGTTCACCACGCTAACCCTTAGCGGAGGGGCGGCGGCAGGCAACGGGAGCTTTACCAAAGCTGGTGCGGGCGAGTTGGCACTTACGGGGGGCAGTTCCCATTCCGGAACTACCATGGTTTCAGCGGGCACGCTTTCTCTCGGCAATCTTAATGCCCTTCAAAACAGCACGCTCAATACTGGAAGTTCCGGCTCGTCGGGTGTGGTATTCACAGTTGCCGGAACCAATACCTACAACCTCGGTGGCCTCGCCGGGTCGAATAACCTCAACATTGGTGCAAATTCCATTAGCATTGGCTCGAACAATGCAGACACCACCTACTCCGCCGTTATCAGCAGCTCCGGAGGCGGCGTGACCAAAACAGGCTCCGGAACCCTTACCCTCAACGGCACGAACACCTACACAGGCACCACAACGGTGAACAACGGCACGCTGGCCCTCGGTTCCACAGGTTCGATTGCCAGTAGCTCGGTTTTGAAAATCGCTTCCGGTGCGACTTTTGATGTGAAGGCGAAGTCTGGCGGCTTCACGCTCAACAATCCTCTGACGATCGATGTCGATGTAGCGAATGCTGGAAAGCTCGATGCGACGGGTGTCGCGTTGACTTATGGAGGCAACGTCACGCTGAACATCACGACAGCGACGCCTCTGTCGAGTTACAATCTCTTCGTGTTTAGCTCGGAACTAGGAACTTTCAGCAGCATCGCCCTGACTGGCTCTTTCAGCGGCAACATGACCAACAGTTCCGGAGTCTGGACGGCCTCGAGCAATGGGTATGATTTCACTTTCAGCGAGTCTAATGGCGTTCTTTCAGCTGCCACGGCGGCCATTCCCGAGCCGGGCACTTGGGTTCTCGTTGGCATAGCTGCCATATTTTTTCTCTATCGCATGCGCCGCAAAGATGCCTCTTCATCCGGGCACAACTAAATCCGCGCCAGGCTGGGTTTGATCCGGTAGGCTTTTGGCCATGGAACAAAAATCTGTGGCTGTGATCGGGGCCGGGATGGCTGGGATTGGTGCGGCGCGTTTGTTGGTGGAGGAGGGATGCCGGGTGGTGGTTTTCGACAAGTCGCGCGGCTTGGGCGGACGGTGTGCGACGAAGCGCTGGGAGGGACACTCGGTGGATCATGGGGCGCAGTATTTCACGATGAGGGATTCGGATTTTTCGCAGGCGGTTCGGTCGGCGTGCGGCGAGGATTTGTTGGAAATCCAGGCTCCGATTTTGGATGAGGCCGGTCGGGAGCTACCTAGCGAGGAGCGTTTTTTTCATGCCAAGGGCAACAGCCGTCTCGCGAGGGCTCTTGCGGAGGGCTTGGATGTGAGAACGGGTGTGACGATTGAAGCCGTCGAAGATCGCCGTGTGGGCGGTGAGGTCTTT
>JAPLTI010000368.1 GCA_026398285.1 Verrucomicrobiota bacterium | reverse complement strand
ATCCATTGAAGCAGCACCGCGGTTTGCCCCGGATACAAGGCCTGGCGGGTTTTGGCAAAAATGCGGGCGCGATGGGGCGCATTTGTTGCGGCTCGGGCGAGATCTGCGGCCCTTGTGTCATTCGAGAAGATGATAGGGCGCAAAACCTGCCCATCCGAATCGAGGAGCACGCAGCCATTCCCACAGGCGCAGATACCGAGAGCATCGATCTGCGGCGAATCCAGCTTCGCGAGCGCATCACGGATCACCGTGCAGCATGCCTGCCACAGAACCTCCGCGTCTTTTTCCATCCAGTCTGGACGCGAGGATTGAACCGGATGCGGCAGCGAGGCCACACAGGATGTTCCATCCTCCGAGAAGAGCGAGGCTTTCACCACGCTCACGCCGATGTCCAATCCGAGAAGCATAAAGGGGAGGAAAATGCCTGCGAAACGGGTTTAGCGGCCTTCGTAGATGGCGAGTGCGCGCTCCACATTCGCCCCTTCGTGAATCATTGCCATGAAGGCGGCGACGATACGGGCGGGATTCGGGTGCTGGTAAATATTGCGGCCGTAAACGAGACCGTGGGCGCCCTGTTGGAGATACGCGTAGGCCTCGCTGAAAACCGTTCCAATCGGCTTCTTGCCGCCACCGCGAACGAGGATCGGACAACGGGCTGCTTGGACGACTTCATGGTAATCCTCGGGATGATCAGTTGGGTCGGCCTTAATGACATCCGCTCCCAACTCACGCGCCTGCCGCACGAGCGGGATGATGAGTTTTTTATTTCCATCCACCTGATACCCGCCGCTCTGTTCGTTGGATTTAAGAACGAGAGGCTCGATCATGAGCGGCATGCCGTAGCGGTCGCAAGCGGCGCGAAGGCGGGCGGCATTGAGAACGGTCTGGCGGTGGAGATCAGGCTGACCGGGCATGAGCAGGAGATTGCAGACCACACCGGCGGCATCGTCCTTCAAGGCCCCGATGATCGGCTCATCCCAATGCACGAGCTGATCGAACATCACGGCATGGGTCGTGGGATTGTAGAGATTGCCAACATCCGTGCGCAGCATGAGGGCCGGCTTGCGGGGTCCGGGAATCGATTGGAGGATGTCGGCCTGGCCGATGTTCATCTGAATCGCGTCAGGCCCAGCTTCAACCAGCGAACGCACCACGGCGGGCATATCTTCCAAGCCATCGAGAAAAGAAAATTCATTGAAGACACCGTGGTCGATGGCGACATCCAGGCAACGGCCATCAGAGCCAAGGAAACGGTTGAGACGGGGTTTGTGCGTATTGAACATAGTGGGTGTTGATTATTTGGATTGGTTGAAAGTGATACCGAGTTCGTCTTGCAGGATTCTAAATGAGCGGGCTTTTTCCTCTTCGACACGAGTGGGAGTCCATCCGAGCTTGGCCGCGCAGATTTCGGCAATTTCCTGAATTCCCGCTGGCGTGAGTCGACCAAGAATCGCCAGCGATGTGCGGCGCATCAGCACATCGTCCAAGCGTGCGACATCCTCGAGCTCGCAGAGGAATTCCAGGTTCCATAACGGTGAACAAGCTCCTCGCGCCTCCCAGGCGGCAAAGCGGCAAGCGCCTTTTGGGATTGGATCCATGTCTGGAGATTTTGTTCCGAGTCAGGCATACCTCGACCGCCGCCGATATCCATCTCCGCCGTGGAGCGGATACGGGATTTTCCAAGATCCTTGAGAACCCGATCCGCCACCTGCTCGGCGAACGCCCGGAATGTCGTCCACTTGCCACCGATCAGCGAATAGACCGGGAAAGGCCGTCCCTCGACCGGTTCAGTGAGACGGCAACTGTGATCCCGGCTGACTTGTCCTGTTGTGCCTGCGCTGCTGCGCGGCAGCGGACGCACAGCGCAAAATCGAGAGACAATGCGGGAACGGTTGAAATCAAATCCGGGGAGGATGCCCTTTGCGGATGCCAGGATGTAATCCACCTCTTTCTCATCACAGCGTGCCTCGTCGGGCGAGGTCACTGGAATGTCGGTCGAGCCAACGATGACACGGTCATGGAATGGGAAAACAAGGCACACGCGGCCTTCGGGGTTCTCGTAGAGGATTTGACCATCGAGCGCCTTGTGCAGCTCGGGATAATCCAACACCAGGTGCGAACCCTTCGTGCCGCCGATGAATTCCGATTTTTTGCCGAGCTTGGCATTGGTTTCATCAATCCAAGCGCCTGTGGCGTTGACCAGCACCTGCGGCTTCACCTCAAACGACTCGCCGGTCACCTCGCAACGCAGGGTGACTGTTCCTGAATCCATCGATGACGCGGAAACATGATTGAGGGCCAAGACCGGATGCACCGCCCGCGCGTCACGCACCACCTCGTGGCAGAGGCGCTCCGGGTATGTCACCCAGGCATCGTGATAAACCGCCGTGCATTTGATGTCGGGGTTGAGCTGTGGAACCTCCCGCAGCGAAGCCGAGGCCGATGTGAAGTGGTGTTTCGGAACAACGCGCTGGTGGCGCACATAGTAGTCGTAAAAACTCAGGCCGATCTTCACCCAGAGCGCGCCGCGTTTACCGGTGCGGTTTCCAAGGCGGAGCATTTTCAGCACCGCCTCTTTCAGCCCGCCCAGCCAACTGAAGACAGGAATCGTGGTGCGCAATGGCTTCACATAATGCCGCGCGTGTTGGAGCAGATGGTTCCGCTCGGCGAGCGATTCCTGCACCAGGCGGAACTCCGCCTGTTCGAGGTAGCGCAGGCCACCGTGAATCATCCGAGAAGAACCTGCCGTGGCACCCTCCGAGAAATCACCCTTCGTCACCAGAAGTGCATCAATGCCCTGAAGTGCCAGATCGCGTAGCACGCCCACGCCATTGATTCCCCCGCCGACAATGAGCACGGGCCATTCGCGGCGGGAGCGCAAGGTTTGAAGCTGTTCCTCTCGGGTCATTGTTTTAAACGGGCAGCGTCTTTGGTCTTACAACGGCATGATTTCCTGCACGGTCGGCACAACCGTCATCTCAAGGATTTCGAGATGTGCGGGCGTGGCGACGATGTCGGCCACGATTTTTCCGAGTTCGTGCGGGTGAGTGCATTTGGCGCGGACCGCCGGGTCGGTGGCAGGGTGACCTCCAATGCCGGAGTTGTCGCAGAATTCAGTAGCTCCCCAGGAAGGAGTCACCACGGTGACGCGCACGCCGCTCGGGCGCACTTCGAGGTAGAGACCCTTGCTGAAGCGCTCCACGCCGGCTTTTGCGGCCGAGTAGATCGACCAACCGGGCCAGGAATATTTCGCACAAACGCTCGAGATATTGACGATCGTTCCCGATCCTTGCGCGGTCATGATTGGTGCCA
>JAPLTI010000100.1 GCA_026398285.1 Verrucomicrobiota bacterium | reverse complement strand
GGCCGTGGGAGGTGGCCTGCCCGCCGCGATTGGTCTCGAAGACAGGGTGAGGGAGGGCTTCGCGCAGGCTGGAGCGGTCGCGTGTGCGGCCGATGGTGTAGACGGGCTCGTGCTCAAGGAGGATGAGCGTTTCGTCACTCTCACCGCTTTGCACCTGTCCGACGAGCTGCTCCTGGAGAGCAAGCGCGGCCTCAAAGGTGAGTCGACCGGGGAGGAGAATTTTCATCGGCGGCGGAGAGCGGCGGGTGCCGGGAATTTGGTGGTTTGAAAATGGGTGAAGCCCACCGCAATGGCATCCGCCGCGTCGGCTGGCGGTGTGACCGTGAGGCCAAGAAGCGTGCGAACCATGAAGGCGACTTGCGTTTTTTGCGCGGCACCGGTGCCCACAACAGCTTGTTTGACGCGGCGAGGCGCGTATTCGTGGATGGGCAAACCGCGCTGCGCGGCAGCCAGCAGAACGGCTCCACGGGCGGATCCCAGCGTGATCGCCGTGGGAAAACTCTGCACATAAATCACGCTCTCGACAGCCATGGCTGTGGGCTGGAAGCGCGATATGGCATCCGTGAGACGCGTGTGGATTTCCAACAAGCAGCCTGGAACGGTGAGCTTCGGCGGATTTTTTATGACATCGAAATGCAGACACCGCACCTTGCCTGCCGCGCGCTGGAGCACAGCAAAGCCAGTTCCGCGTAGAGAGGGATCCACGGCGAGCAGGACTTCATCGGCATCCATGAAACGGGGAAATCAAAAGTTGCGAAAAGTCATGGCGCCAGCGGCGGGCACGAACTCATCAGGCTTCTCACCGTTTTTAAGATAAGCCACGGTCTTGTCGCCCTCAGCGGGAATAGTGACTTGTCCGTGGCCTACAAAGCCTGGCGGGCGCGCCGTGAGAGTGTAGAGAATATTCAGCATGCCACCGGGTTGAAGATTTGCCGAGGACCGGTTGACCTTCGCGATGCGCGCGGTGATTTCCACATCCTCTTGGCCTTGCTCGGCGCCGGGCTTGATATCCACACGCAGAATTTCAACTTCCAAATACTCGGGAGCGGCAGTCTGCATCTGCTCGTAAGCCGAAGGCGGAAGCTCAGCGTGCAGGCTGGCGAGAAAAAACACGGCGGCGATGGCTGTCAGAATCTGTCGCATGGGAAACTTCTGTCCGTCGCAGGCTGGATGCGCAAGCGAATCCGTGCGGGCAAATCTTTCGAATGCCGCGCCGCATGCGGTGTGGTAAGACATCGCAAATCGCCGCACATGAAAAAATACCTCCTTCCGACCCTACAAGCGGCGGTCACGATTTACATTTTCGCGAGGCTTTTTGGTGATGCTGCCTTAAGGGAAAATGCCGCCCAAGCCTTGGCGGCGGCGGACTTCACTTGGCTTGCAGGCGCGGCCTGTGCAGCGGCTGTGAGCGAAATTCTCTGTGCGACGCGCTGGTGGGTGATCCTAAATGCTTTCGGCCTTCCGCTGCGCTGGCGCGATGCATTGGCCTTCTCCGCCATCGGGCTTTTTTATTCCCTCGGCTTGCCCGGCTCGGCAGGAGGCGATGCCGTGCGGACGATGTATCTCATACGGCTATTTCCCGAGAAAAAAATGGCATCCGCCTTCTCGGTCCTCACAGACCGTCTGTGCGGGCTGGTATCCCTTGTGGTTTTTATGGCAGCGGCGTTGGCATGGAATCAGGAAACATTCCTCTCGGGCGAAATGGGACGCGGCATCGTGCTCTCGGCAGCAAGTCTTCTCGGCGGCACCTTGATCCTGCTCGCCCTGTGGTGGACGACATCCATCCCTGCGCTCGGCGATTTCGTGAGGCGGCGACATCC
Source organism: Verrucomicrobiota bacterium (assembly GCA_026398285.1). Lineage (GTDB taxonomy): Bacteria > Verrucomicrobiota > Verrucomicrobiia > Chthoniobacterales > Terrimicrobiaceae > UBA967. The sequence continues at coordinate 1,889 of JAPLTI010000100.1, read as the reverse complement.
GCGCTTCAGCCCGCACCTGCTCGAGTCTGGAGCGATTTTTCAACAAATGGCACAACGCCCAGGGGCTGTCACAAAAGGATGCCTGCTGGCCGCGATGGCTCTGGGCGCTCACTTTCTGGGATATTATTTTAGTTCCCGCGCCTTTGGATCGCCGCTGCAGATCGGCGCTTTTTTTTCCATCATGCCCATTGTGGACACCCTCACCATGTTGCCTGTGGCGCTCTATGGGCTGGGATTGCGCGAGGCCTTATTCAATGTCCTGCTGGGTGCTTTTTTTGGAACTCCATCCGCGACGGCGACATTGATTTCGTTGGGAGGATTTGGTGCCCAGGCTGTGGTGGCGCTCAGCGGGGTTTTGTTCCTCCCATTTGTTAAATTCCTCGGACTCGAAACCGAAACCACGCCTCAAAAATAAGCTCAAAGTCATGGTTGGAATTTCCTCGTCATTCGGCTACGCATAATTCCGTGCAGCCAATCCGCTCCAAACGCCGCAAAAATCCTGAGGTCTGGCACAAGGCCAACCGAATGATGATCGCCCTGATCATCGCAGGCGGTGCGGCTGTGGCCGTGGCGGCATTCTATCCCGAAATCGCCCGCCACCGCGCGCTCTCCTCCCAACTCGCCGAAGAAAAAAGCACCCTCGCCGCAGAAGAACTCAAGAAAGCCCGCCGTGAGCGCGAAGTCCATCTTCTCAAACATGACAGCGAATATGTGGAAATCATAGCCCGCGACCGCATCGGCGTCATGAAGGAGGGGGAGACGATTTACCGCCTCGATACGCAAGCGACACCAGCCTCAAAGCAGAGCGCGAACTGAGACCCTCCTCGCGCGTCGCGGGAGTTTTTCAGAATTGAGTTTAAAGAGGCCCGATGCGGCTGTAGCGTGGCCAGCTCAATGAACGAAGAACTTCAGAATTTAGACACCTCCGCGATCAAAGGCCGCCTGGCCTCGTTGCGGAGGTTTCTTTGACTTGTCGGCCCTGACCCAAAAACTCTCTGAAATCGAGGCACGCATGGCCGAGCCGGATTTCTGGGACAATCGAGAACGCGCCCAGCGCGATGTCGCCGAGGTATCCTCGCTGCGCTCGAAGATTCAACCCATGCAGGCGCTAGAGTCCCGCGCCGCCGATCTCGATGTGTTGCGTGAACTCGCAATGGAAGAGCCGCCAGAGAATCAAGCCGCCGCTGCCGCCGAAGTGATGGCGGAATTTTCCGCGATTCAAAAAGACCTCGATAAATTCGAGATCACCGCCCTGCTTTCGGGGCCATACGACAACTGCCCTGCCTTCCTTTCCATCAATGCCGGAGCAGGCGGCACCGAGTCTTGCGATTGGGCGGACATGCTGCTGCGCATGTATCAGCGCTGGATGGAACGCCATGGTCTCGATTGCGCCATCACAGACATCCAGCTAGGCGACGAGGCGGGCATCAAATCCGCCACGCTGCGCGTCACTGGCCAAAACGCCTACGGCTACCTGCAAACCGAGCGTGGAGTGCACCGCCTCGTGCGCATCTCACCCTTCGACTCGAACAAGCGCCGCCACACATCATTTGCCAGTGTGGATGCCGTGCCGGAAATCGAAGATGTGCCGGTGGAAGTCAACGAGGCGGATATCAAGCTCGATACCTTCCGCGCTGGCGGAAAAGGCGGGCAGAATGTCAACAAAGTCGAAACCGCCTGCCGCCTCACGCACATTCCCACGGGTATCGTGGTGGCCTGCCAGGCCGAGCGCAGCCAGGGCCGGAACCGCGAACTCGCCCTCCAACTCCTCAAAGCGAAACTTTTTCAAATGGAGAGCGACAAAAAACGCGCCGAGGTTGACCGCCAATACGGCGAGAAAGGCGATGTCGCCTGGGGAAACCAAATCCGCAGCTATGTCTTCCAGCCCT
>JAPLTI010000150.1 GCA_026398285.1 Verrucomicrobiota bacterium | reverse complement strand
CGCCTGCCTCAAAGCCACGAGCTGGCATCCCTCGATCACCGAGTATTTCCCCGGCGGCGGCTGGAGCACACGCTTCGCCACACGCGGCGGCATGCCCTCGACCATATACCGACTCAACCTCGTGCAAGGTCTTGGCCCGGTCCTTCAGATCGCTGAAGGCGAAACCGTTTCGCTCCCTGAAAAAACACACCGCATCCTCGAAGAGCGCACTAACCCAACTTGGCCGACGACCTGGTTCGTTCCACGCCTCACCGGTCATGGCGCCTTCCGCGATACCTACACCGTTATGAACAACTGGGGTGCCAACCACTGCGTCATGAGCCACGGCCACATCGGAGCCGACCTCGTCTCACTCGCCAGCATGCTCCGCATCCCGGTTTACATGCACAACCTCGAGGGATCCCTGGTCTTCCGCCCGGCCGCATGGACAGCCTTTGGAACAGCTGACGCCGAGGCCGCCGATTTCCGCGCCTGCCAAAACTTCGGCCCCCTCTATCGCTAAGCCGATAGGGCAATCCACAAATAATCAAGACGGCAGGAGCGCACCCGCTCTCCTGCCGTCTTTCTTTTGATCAAAAAAACGATATCGAAATCATCCTCGTCCGCCGACCGACTTGGAGGCCATCGTCCCGCATGGCCCATATATCAAGAACGGAAGACGCCGGATTACTCCCAGAAATCTTCCCGCTCTCAAAGCACTCCAACGCCCAATGAGCCCGCCGCCTCTTCGCGTTCAGGGTGAGGCTATGATTTTTGATCCAAGAGTCTTCTACTCCTTCAGCGCACGGCTGAGGTCGTTCGGGTGGCGGTATCCCAGGTGATAGGCAGCGGCTTTGACTTGCCAGCCTTCCGTGTGGACGAGTCGGCGGGCTTCTTGCCATTTCAGTTTTCGAAAATAGGCGCCTGGTGAGAGTTCGGCCTGGCTGCGGAAGAAGCGGTGCAGGGCGCTGGGGGACATTCCAAGATAGTCGCAGAGGGAGGGAACAGGGGTGTGGATGGAAAGGTTGTTCATCATCCAAGAATGGGCCAGTTCCCAACGCAGGTCTCCGGTCACTGCCGCCGGTCGAGAGGCGCGCAGGATTTCGACTTCCAGCAATTGGCGCAGCGCATTCAGGGTTGATGGCAGGACACTGTCTGACATGGCGATTTCCTTGCGGCAGCGGGTATGAATGTCCTTCAGCGCGTCGAGTGAAGCGGTCTTCATCTCGAGGAGGAGATGTCCACCTTCGCTGATATGAAGTTCAGGCAACTGTGGTCGGTCCTTCCAGACCCAGACGAGAATGCTGACATTTTCTCGTTGGTTTTGGGTGATGCCGAACGGGCAGTCGGAGTCGATCAGGATAGCTGTCGGTCCCCTCACGGTCTTTGTCTCTTTGCCAAGGGACAGAACAATTTCGCCGCTCATCAGAATGAAGTAGTTTGTGCCACGGTCGTAGTGGAAGGGGAGGGGACTCTTTCCAAAGTCGCGGCGTCCCCAGCCAAGGTAGATGAGCGGGAGATTCCCTTTCCCGCCCCAACTCGGACGCCCCGGCGGGGGATGGACTGTCACTTTGGAAATGGGTTTTGGCATGGTAGCAGTTTGTGTCATCCGTGCTGGAATGGCTACCGCTTTCGCGTTCCCTTGTGTTGTCGAGCGGGGGAGAGTTCTTATGTTCTTCCGAACACTCTCTTTAAAACCAAAAAATTCCACCCACTATGAAAAAACTACCACGATTTACTATCGGTATGGGCGACCGTTTTGCACACCAAGGCGAGGCCCAACTCTCTGCAGTTGAATCCGCATTCAAGCGCGGTGTGCCACTTCATCCAGTCTGGAACAAGTCGAACCGCGAGCACACGCTCATTGGCACCAAGCCCGAGGATCTCCGCGCCGAGGCGGATGCCGCTGTGAAGGCGCTTAACTGGACCGCGCCCTATTTCGTGGATGCCGATCATATCAATCTCCACACGGTTGACGGCTTTATCGCTGCGAGCGATTTCTTCACGCTTGATGTCGCCGATTATTCGGGCAAACCCGCAAGCCCTGAGAGTCTGGCGGCGTTTCTCGAAAAGCGCTCCAGCCTTGTCGGCACGCATCGGCTTCCCCTGCTCGATGCGCCTCTGGAAATCACCCGCACCGATCTCGAGCGCACGGCGGGCAAGTTTCTCTGGGCCATGCAGGAGGCCGGTCGCATCTACCGTCATATCGCATCCGCGAAACCGGCGGACACCTTTGCTGTCGAGGTCTCGGTGGATGAGACCGACACTCCACAGACTCCCGCAGAGTTGTTGATCATCCTTGCCATGATCGCTGATGAAGGAATTCCCGCCCAAACCATCGCGCCAAAGTTCACCGGGCGTTTCAACAAGGGCGTGGACTATGTCGGCGACATTGTGGCCTTTGAGCGCGAGTTTGATGCGGATCTGGCTGTTTTGGCCTATGCGGCGCGTGAATTTGGTTTGCCCGACACGCTCAAAATCAGCGTCCACTCCGGCAGCGACAAATTCTCGCTCTACCCGATCATCCGTCGTCTGGTTGCGCGTCACAACGCGGGGTTGCACCTCAAAACCGCCGGCACGACCTGGCTCGAAGAGGTGGCGGGTTTGGCGGAATCTGGAGGCGAGGGATTGGAAATCGCGAAGGACATCTACGCTGTCGCACTTCCGCAGGCCGAGGAACTCATCAAGCCTTATGCCCCAGTTGTGGACATTGAAATCCCGAAGCTCCCATCGATCGAAACCGTCCGCAGTTGGACTTCACAGGACTTTGTCGAGGCTCTCACTCATGATGCCTCTTGCCCGAAATACAACCTTCAGTTCCGCCAGTTCATCCATGTTTCGTTCAAAGTCGCCGCTGGCATGGGCACCCGTTACACCGACGCTTTGAAGGCTAATCGCGAGATTGTCGGTCGACGAGTCCGCGATAACTTGCTCAAAAAACACATCGACCCACTTTTCTGCTGATTGGCTATGAATTCCCGCCCCTTCATTCACGAAGACTTCCTTCTCGACACACCCGCCGCGCGCGAGCTTTACCACCGTCACGCGGCCGATCTGCCGATTATTGACTATCATTGCCATCTTCCTCCGAAGGAAATTGCGGACAACATTCGTTGGGACAACATCGCCGCGCTTTGGCTTGGGGGCGATCACTACAAATGGCGGGCGATGCGCACGGCAGGCGCCAACGAACGCTTCTGCACCGGCGATGCGCCGAATTGGGAAAAGTTCGAGCAATACGCTGCCACGATGCCGAAGTTGCTCCGCAATCCCCTCTACCATTGGTCGCACATCGAGCTCGCGCGTTATTTTGGAATCAGCGATCGACTCCTCAATCCCGACACCGCGCGCGGCATCTACGATCATTGTAACACGCTGCTCGCCCAGCCGGATTTTTCCTGCCGTGGCCTGATGAAAAAATCCAAAGTCGAAGTCGTCTGCACCACTGATGATCCAGTGGATTCCTTGGAGCATCATGCCGCTATAGCCGCCGATGCATCGTTTGATATCCAAGTGCGCCCGACCTGGCGTCCGGACAAAGCCCTCATCATTGATCAGCCCGCTGCTTTCGCTGCATGGCTCGAGTTGCTGGAGAAGGCGTCAGGAATAAGCATCAGCACGCTTTCCGATCTCATGAAGGCGCTCCAAAACCGGCATTATTTCTTTGCCTCGCGTGGTTGCCGTCTCTCCGACCGTGGCGTGGATACGATCTGGGCCGAGGATTGCACGGAGAAAGAAGCCTCAGCGATTTTCGCTAAGGCGCGCGCGGGTGGTGCCGTGACGATTGATGAGGCGCTGCGCTACAAATCCTATCTGCTTCACGAACTCGCGGTGATGGATGCGGCGAAAGGCTGGACCATGCAGATCCATTACGGGGCGATCCGAAACAACAACACTCGGATGAAAAAAATACTCGGCCCAGATTGTGGATTCGATTCCATCGGCGACCTGCCAGTAGCTGCAGCCCTTGCCAAGCATCTCGACCGACTCGACCTCGCAGACAGCCTGCCCAAGACGATCATCTACAACCTCAACCCCCGCGACAACGAGCTCGACGCCACAATGCTCGGCAATTTCCAGGACGGCATCACGGCAGGCAAAATCCAGTTTGGCAGCGGATGGTGGTTCCTCGACCAACTCGATGGCATGACACGCCAAATCGAGAGCCTCTCGCAGCTCGGCCTTCTGAGTCAGTTCGTCGGTATGCTCACCGACAGCCGCTCGTTCCTCTCCTACACGCGCCACGAATACTTCCGCCGCCTGCTTTGCAATATCCTCGGCAACGACATCGAGCGCGGACTCCTGCCTTCCGACTTCGCCCTCGTCGGAAAAATGGTCGAGGACATCAGCTACCACAACGCCCGCCGCTACTTCGGGTTCTACTAAAACCACTGAGTTCTCCAAATCCCACATGGCAAGGCTTGCTGTAGCCTGGCTTCCACATTCAGGCCAACGACCAGAGGCTTGCGGCAAACGGTGGAAAACTTTGGTCCGCTTTGTGTTTTCCTTTCGGGTGTGCGGCGGGTTTTGCTATCGTTCACTTATGAAATTTTCCCGGTTCGCTGCCGTTTTTCTTTTTCCTGCGATCCTCGTGGCCCGCGAGACGATGATCGACAATACCGGCGTGGTTGAAAATCCCAAGCCGACTTGGGAAACCCAGAATAAGGCCCGCACCTTCTCGCTTCTTATCCCTGCGCCGCGTGGCCAGATCACGGATCGCAATGGGCAACCGCTGGCGCAGAGCCGCGTGAGCTACAACCTAGCGATTAGTTTTCCGACGCCGCTGGATTGGCCGGATTCGAAAATTCTCTCTTTCGCCCGTCAGCAAATGGCGATGGCATCGGGATTGATCAATCGTGACATGCGTCTCTCGGATGCCGTGATTCTGAACCACTACAAAAACCGTGGTGTGCTGCCGTTGGACATCGCGACCGACCTTCTCCCGCGTGAGCTTTCCGCCGTGCAGCGCAGCATGCCGCCGAATCAAGTCCTTCGCCAAACCTATGTGCGTTTCTATCCGAATGGACCTCTCGGCGCGCACATCCTCGGCTATACCGGTTATGAAGCGCCGCTCTCTGCCCGCCCGATCGAAAACAACGACCTCATTTTCTCCGAGAGCGAGGGGCGTGAAGGGCTCGAGCAGGTTTTTGATCGCGAACTCCGCGGTCAGCCAGGCCTTCTTCAAATTACATTCGGTGCCGATGGAAAAAAGGTCTCCGAGCGCGTGGCTCGCCAGCCTGTGCCTGGCTACAATGTCGTAACCAGTCTCGACCTTCCGCTGCAGCAGGAGGCGGAAAAAGTCCTCGCAAAAAATACAAACCGGGGAGCCCTTGTCGTCATGGATCCCAACAACGGCGAAATCCTCGCAATGGCATCCTACCCGTCATTCAATCCGAATGATTTCGTCCCGATCGTGCGTCCAGATGTCTTCGCACGCTACTCAAATGACCCCTCCGACCCGCTTGTTCCGCGCGCGTTCCGCTCGGCCTACCCGCCCGGCTCCACATTCAAAACCTTCGTCGGATTTGCCGGTCTTGAAACCGGGCGCATCACTCCGAAGGAGACCTTCACCTGCCCGACCTCTTTCACAGTCGGTGACCATAGCTTTCGCAACTGGAAAAAGGTCGATGCAGGTAGACTCAACTTCCGGCAAGCCCTCACGCAGTCTTGCAACACCTGGTTCTATCAAGCCGGTCTGAAGATGGGCGCAGCTCCTATCATTGATTACGCGAAGCGCATTGGACTCGGGCGCCGCACCGGAATTCCCCTCCGCTCCGAGGCTTCGGGAAACATCCCCGACGACGACTACATGCTCCGCGTCCACAAGCGCACACTCAAAGGCGGGGATGTGGCCAACCTCTCCATCGGGCAAGGTGACATTCTCATAAGCCCTCTCCAAATGGCGCAGGCCATGAGCGTGATGGCCAATGGCGGTTTTCTCCATCAGGCCCGGTTGGTTCTTCAAGTGCAGTCCATCGACAACAAAGTCGTTGCTGCCTACCCCGATCGCATTCGTGAACAGATTCCCGTGTCTCCCGAAGTTCGTGAGGAACTACGTCGCGCACTCGTCGGTGTAACGAGTGATGGTTTGGGAACAGCCCACCAAGCGGCAGTAAAAGGAATCGAAGTCGCGGGAAAAACGGGAACCGCGCAGTGGGGACCAACCGACCGGCAGCGCATTGCTGCTTGGTTTGGAGGTTTTCTACCGGCGGATAATCCCAAGTATTCCTTCGCGGCGCTCTACGAGGGTGAGCCTGGAGTGAAGACTGGTGGCGGATCCCATGCCGCTCCGCTTATCGGAAAACTTTTCCGGGAGGTCTATAAAACCTCCGCTTCCAAAAAACCAACTTCGCCCGCCACTCCACAGGCGACTCCTTCGCCGGAGCCCGATGTTATCGCTCCTGCAGCGGTTCCGGTGGATGAATCCAACTAAAAAATCTTTAGGAAATTCGCCTGCCCTGCTTGACAGCATGCGACTCATTTGCTGGTCTTCACCTCGTCAGTGTAATTCAAACCCAACTCCAATAAATATACACAACCATGAACAAAGTTGAACTCACCGTAGCAGTCCAAAAAACCCTCGATTCCACCAAAGCTGACGCAGAACGCGCTGTGAACGCTGTCATCGACGCCATCAAACTCGGCGTTAAAAAAACAAAGACCGTCCAGCTCATCGGCTTCGGCACATTCAAGATCAGCAACCGCAAAGCCCGCACTGGCGTGAACCCAAATACTGGCGCGAAGATCAAGATCAAGGCTTCCAAGACTGTTCGTTTCGTCCCTGGTAAAGCATTCAAAGGGGCTATCTAACTTTCCCCTCCGCTTAAAAAAGACCCGTTTAGCCTCGCGCTGAACGGGTCTTTTTCTTTTCTCTCAAGAAGGTCTTTACCAAGAAGCGCGCAAGCCTCACGGGCATGTGGCACACACGCCGAAGAACTCCAGCGAGTGGCTCAGGTCTCGGAAACCATACTGCCGGGCAATACGCTTCTCCGAGTCACCGATAGGGCAGGGGATGTCGATCAGCACGACGCTGCCGCAGGAGCGGCAAATGAGGTGGTCGTAGTGTTTGCGAGGATCGCTGATCTCGTAGTAGCTGCACCGCGCTCCCTCGTGGCTTGATGCGGCGGATTGTATCTCCTGGAGACTCATGGGGCGTCCCGACTCGAAGAGCGCTTGGAGAATGCCGCGCCGGTTGCGAGTGATGCGTAGACCCTCGCGTCTCAGGAGTTCAGTGACGCTCTCCGGAGTGAATGCGGCTTCGGTTCGGTTCATCATTCAAAAATAACGCGTCCGGTTCTTCGATCAATCGTCGAATCGCTTCCGCACCGGCAGTCCCTGTGAGGCGAGGTGCTCCTTGGCTTCGGCGACTGTGTGTTTGCCGAAATGAAAGATGCTGGCAGCGAGCACGGCGTCTGCGAGTCCCTCGCGCAGCACATCGGCGAGGTGCTGGAGTTCTCCGGCGCCTCCACTGGCAATCACTGGTATTCCCACTGCCTCGGAGACGGCACGCGTCAGTTGCAAATCATACCCGCCGCAGGTGCCATCGGCATCCATGCTTGTCAGGAGAATCTCGCCCGCGCCGCGCTTTGCGGCTTCGACGATCCACTCGATGGCATCGCGCTCGGTGGGTTTGCGTCCGCCATGGGTGTAAACTCTCCACTTCCCGGGACCATCGCGCTTGGCATCCACCGCCACCACGACGCTTTGAGATCCAAAAGCCTCAGCCGCCTCGCTGATGAGTTCAGGTCGTTGAAGTGCCGAGGTGTTCACGCTGACCTTGTCGGCTCCGGCTCGAAGCATGGTGCGAAAATCCTCCACGGCTCGAATACCCCCGCCCACGGTGAGTGGCATGAAACACTGCTCCGCCGTGCGCTCGACGACCGAAACCATGGTTGCGCGTCCATCGCTCGAGGCCGTGATGTCCAAGAAAACAAGTTCATCGGCGCCTTGGCGGTCATACATCTTCGCGCACTCGACCGGGTCGCCCGCATCGCGGAGGTTCAGGAATTTCGTCCCTTTCACTACGCGACCATCGGTCACGTCCAGACATGGAATCACTCGTTTTGCCAACATGGCTTCAACAATCCGCGCACGATTTCTGAAATCGAGACTAAAATGATTGCGCCTGCCGCGCATCGGTCCTGCTTTCAGGTTGCGGGACCACACAGACTTTCCGCTCTCCTCGTGGTTTGCAGGCTGCTGGATATTTCGACACCGTGGTCATCGACGCGGGCCATGGTGGACACGACTCGGGGGCAAGGGCGGTCAATGGCGCTCCTGAAAAGCAGCTCGCCTTGGACACGGCTCGTCGGGTCTCCCGTATTCTCCGCTCATCCGGCTTGAGAGTGGTGGAAACGCGCTCGGGAGATTATTTTATTCCTTTGGATCAACGCGTCGCCAAGTCGAACAGCCTGCGCAATGTCGTCTTTGTGAGCATTCACTACAATTGGGTGAAACGAGCCAAGCCTTCAGGTGTGGAAACCTTCTTCTACAGCGCCCGCAGTTCCCGCCTCTCGGCTAACATTCAGCGCGAAGTCATAAAAAGTTCAGGCGCTCTTAACAGGGGAATCAAAAATCGCGGTTTCTATGTCCTGAAAAACAACAAACGCCCAGCTGTGCTCTGCGAATTGGGATTTGTTTCCAACCCCTCGGAGAATCGCAAAATCCAAACGGCCGCCGTCCGGCAACGGCTCGCCGAAGCGGTGGCGAGGGGCATCCTTGCTGAAAAAGCGGGCCGCAATCCTTGATAGTCCTCAGGGGTCGACTTGCATCAGGACTTCCTGTGTTGCCGCGCGGATCGCCTGCAGGCCGGCTTCCACTTCTTCCACCGTAACGCACAACGGAGGCATGAAGACGATCGTGTCCAGGACAGGTCTCGTCAGAATCCCATGCCGCCTCGCGGCTAAGCAAATCTTTGCGCCGACGCGCCACATCCACGGAAAAGCCTCTCCATTCCTCCTCCGCACTTCGATGCCGGCAATCAATCCACACTGGCGGGTTTCATAAATCCCAGGGGCCTTCGCGATCTCGACCAGCAGCTCGCTCAAGCGCGAAATTTTCGGTGGCAAATTTTCCAACACGCACTCGTCGCGGAAAACATCCAAGCTCGCCAGTGCAGCCGCGCAGCCGACCGGGTTCCCTGAGTAACTATGGCCATAGTAAAATGTCTTCCCCTCCTCGACATCGCCCAGAAAAGCATCAAACACCCTGGCCGTGGTGAGGGTCGCCGCGAGCGGCACATACCCGCCGGTCAGGCCTTTCGCGAGACAGAGAAAGTCGGGGATCACATCTTCCTGCTGACAGGCAAACATCGTTCCTGTCCGCCCAAAGCCGGTCATTACCTCGTCGAGGATCAAAAACACCCCTGCCTCATCGCATTTTTGCCGGAGCTTTCTGAGCATGCCACTGGGCCATGTTCTCATGCATGCCGCACCTTGGATCAGTGGCTCGATCACGACAGCAGCCACATCGCCATGGTGGAACCCCTGAACGGTATCGAGTTCCTCAGGGGAGGTGATGCGCGTCACAGGGAATTGATGCCCGGCCACACTCCGGTGGAACGCCCCGATTCCTCCCAGGCTCGCCGCCCCGAGCGTATCGCCGTGGTAGGCGTTTTCAAATGCGATGAAACGTGAGCGGTTCGGGTGGCCCTCCATTTGCCAAAATTGAACAGCCATCTTCATGGCCGCTTCCACAGCGGTGCAGCCGTCATCGCTCAGGAAAACCTTTTCCAATGTGCCTTCGGGAAAAAAGCCCGCCAGTCTCGAAGCCAGCTCGATCGCTTGGGGATTGGTTGTGCCAAGAAATGAGACATGGGCCACACGCTCGAGTTGATCTTGGATGGCCCGGTTGATTTTGGGGTGGGCGTGGCCGTGGATATTCGTCCAAATCGAGGAATTGCCATCCAAGTAGCGTCTACCTTCGCTGTCCTCAAGCCATGCCCCTTGGCCCGCAACAAGGATAAGCGGCGCGTGGTCTTGCGCACACCAATCCCGCATGGGTGTGAAGGGATGCCAAAGATGCTTCTTATCGCTCTCGATCAGGGCCCGCGTATTCCAAACATCTCGCATAGGAGCTGTATTTAACGCATAGAAATCATGTCGTGAATTCCAAACCGGCCGGTCTTCAAACTCTCTTGCGCCTTTTTGCCTACTTCGGGGGAGTCGTGCTGCTTGCCTGCCTTCTCTCGCCACCGCTCTATTGGGTCGGCACATGGTTGGCCGAGATCGGCGTCCTTCCGATTGTGGAGGGCTTTCCATTCCACCGCTACTTTAGCCGGAGTGTTCAGATTTCTGCCATCGTTCTGCTTTGGCCAGCTTTTCGTGGTATTGGAATTCGCCGACTCTCCGACCTCGGTCTCCAGCCCAATTCGCAATGGACACGTGACCTCGTCTCCGGCTTTCTGTTGGCATTGGTTCCAGTCGTTTTTCTTGGTGCGGGCTACATTTTTACGGGCGTTTTTTCGCTCAAGCCAGGCTTCGACCCGATGGGATTCCTACGGATTGGCGGCACGGCTGCTGTGGTGTCCACCATTGAAGAATTTCTGTTCCGGGGCGTGTTGCTGGGGCTTGCTGTCGCGGTGATGCCGCGCTATGCGGCGGCTATTTTATCAGCGGCGCTCTTCGCCTTGGTCCATTTCATGCGCACCTCGCGTCAGGCACTCGAGGTTCCTGTGGGGTGGCTGAGCGGCTTCGAACAATTGCCACTGGCCTTTTCCAGCGCACCGCCATGGCCACTGCTGGGCTGGGGTTTTCTTTCCCTTCTTCTCGCTGGGCTCGTCCTCGCCCACGCCACAATTCAGACCCGCTCGCTGTTTATCCCCATCGGGCTCCATGCTGGATGGATTTTTGGTCAGCAATCCCTTCAACTCGTTGCACCCTTCCGTCCCAAGCCGCCAGATGTCTTTCTGCCATGGGTGGGGCCGAATGTGGTGAGCGGGGCAGTGCCGACCGGTCTGATTCCAGCTTTCGTTCTTCTTGCGACTTGGCTCTTTGTTTGGGTTTACCTTCGCCGTGCCTCACGCGCTTCTTGAAACATTTTCCTCCCTTTTCTTTCCTCCTCATTGCGCTGGTTGTGCGGTGAGGGTCGAATCCGGGCAGGATTTCTGCCCTGTGTGCGCGGCTACCATCGAATTCATCAAGCCCCCGCGCTGCCAGATCTGCTCTCAGCCATTCGATGGAATGTCCGGCGAGTTCGAGTGCCCGAATTGCCGGGGGGCGGCGTTTCACTTCGACTGCGCGGTGTCCGTAGTGCGCAGCCGCCGTGTGATTCGCGAATTGATCCACCGCGTTAAATACAATCGCGAGATTTGGATTATAAAAATTCTTGGCAGGATACTGCTTCAAGGTCTCGCCGATCCGAGGCTGTCGGGGCAGGATTTCGATGCCATCGTGCCAGTTCCGCTCCACTCCAAGCGCCTCCGTGAGCGGGAGTTTAATCAAGCCGCACTCCTCGCAGGGCAGCTTTCCCGCGCCACTGGCACTCCCATGCGGGAGGTGCTTGTTCGTAGCCGCTACACGGGAACCCAGACGGCGCTCGACCGTGCCGAGCGAAGGCAAAACTTGCGGAATGCTTTTTCACTGCGCAAGAATGCCGATGTGACAGATCAAAACCTGCTTCTGATCGATGATGTGCTGACAACCGGATCGACACTTGATGCCTGTGCAGCCGTCCTCTTGGAACAGGGAGCAGAGTCCGTTCGCGCCCTCACTCTGGCGCGCGGTTAGAAAATTATTCACACCATGGCCATCTTTAAAAAACCCATCCTCCGAGCCCTTGGCAGCAAAACCCGTGAGATGCCCTCCGGTCTCTGGACCAAATGCCCTTCCTGCGGCGAAGTCATTCACAACCTTGCCCTCTCCGAAAACCTGCAGGTTTGCCCGAAGTGCGAGCATCATTTCAATCTCGGCTCGCGCGAGCGTATCGAGAGCATTTTAGATGCGGATTCCTTTGAAGAGCACGACCCCTCGATGTCCTCGGTCGATCCACTCGGTTTCAAAGGCGTGACGACCTATGCCGACCGTCTCCAAAGCTACAAGCAGAAGACGGGATTGGTGGATGCTGTGACCACCGGTGCCGGAAAAATCAATGGCCGCCAAGTTGGATTGGGCGTCATGGATTTCAACTTCCTCGCCGCCACCATGGGCTCGGTGGTGGGGGAAAAAATCACACGCATCATCGAGTTTTCCACCAAGAACAAACTCCCTGTCATCCTCGTTTGCGCTTCGGGCGGTGCCCGTATGTATGAAGGAATGCTGAGCCTGATGCAAATGGCCAAGACAAGCGGCGCGCTCGCTCTGCACGCCGAGGCGAAGTTGCCATACATCACCGTTCTCACAAATCCCACCACGGCCGGCGTCATGGCGAGTTACGCCTCGCTGGGGGATGTCATTATTGCCGAACCCAAGGCGATGATTGGATTCGCCGGCCCCCGTGTCATTCGCGAGACCACGCACCAGACCCTTCCTCCGGATTTTCAAACGGCCGAGTTTCTTGAGAAGCATGGCCTCGTCGATCTGATCGTGCACCGCCAGAAAATGCGGCAGACGCTCGGAGATCTACTTGCCTACCTCGGCGCGAAGTGAATTTCCAAGAGGCTCTGGATTGGCTGAACGACAGCCAGTTCACCGGAATCAAGCTCGGTCTCGAAAATACCTTTCGGCTACTCGAAGCCATTGGGAATCCCCAAGAGCGTTTGCGTTTTCTGCATGTCGCCGGAACCAATGGCAAAGGTTCTGTCTGCGCCATGCTGGATTCCTGCCTGCGTGCGGCAGGACACAAGACAGGTCTCTACACATCGCCCCATCTTGTCGATTTCCGCGAACG
>JAPLTI010000111.1 GCA_026398285.1 Verrucomicrobiota bacterium | reverse complement strand
CCTCGATGCTTTTCACCAGTGCGAGTTGGGTGCGAAGGCGGTCTAGGTTGTGCGTTGGGTGCTTGATTTTGAAATACACATCGCCTTCGAGGTAGTCGGTGAGGAAACGAATACCGATTTCGAGTGTGATGAGCTTGCCGGAGAAGGCGAGGTGGGAGATTTCAGCCTCGTTCAGGAATGAACGCGCCGAGGAGAGGTAGCCGCTGACGAGTGCTTCGAACATGGACATCTGCATGCGAACCTTCGAGACATCGGGTTCGTCTTCCAGCGCGGGACTTGTGGCGGTGCGCACCATGTCGCCGAAGTCGTAGAGAGCAAGGCCTGGCATGACGGTGTCGAGATCAACAACGCAGATTCCCGTCTCTGTGGCGTCGTCGATCATCACATTGTTGAGCTTCGTGTCATTGTGTGTGACCCGCTCCGGAATTTCCCCCTTGGCGCAGAGGTCGAGCAGACGGTCCACGATGTTTTCGCGGCGTTGGATGAAATCCCACTCAGCTAGGACCTGGGCAAGCCGACCCTTGGCATCTGCTGCCACGGCTTGTTTCAGGCGCTCCAAACGCGAGCGGGTATTGTGAAAATTCGGGATCGTCTCATGAAGTCGGTCGCCTGGAAGTGCGGCGACGAGGCCTTGGAATCCGCCAAAAGCTTTTGCCGCCTCGTAGGCCTGGCGTTCGCTCTTAATGATGTCGTAGGTTCTCGCTCCCTCGATGAACAAGTATCCCCGCCAGTATTTGCCCTCTTGGTCGCGGTGGTAAGGGAGGCCGTCTTTTGCGGAGAGCACTGTCAGTGAGCGCCGCGAGGCATCGGGCACTCCCGCGATTTCAAGCTGCCTGTGGGCCTCTTCGGTGACGCGCTGGATGTTTTCCATGAGCGCCACCGGATTCGTGAAAATGCGCTCGTTGATTCGCTGGAAAATGTAGCGCACCCGCGTGCCTGCCTGGCCGAATGCCGCCACGAAGGTGTCATTGATGTGGCCGCCGCCATAGGGGCTGCTTTCCAGAAAGGACCCGTAAATTCGGAATCCATTGATGATGTCTGCTACCGGGGTTGATGTTGTCATGGGAAATGCTTAAAAATAGATATGCAACGAGGTGGTTCGGAAATTTTCCGATCAGGCGTTGATCAGTCCTAACTGAAAGCCTCCTCACTGCAGCTGGGTATTAAATTTCAGGTGGTTTTTATTCGCAAAGCCTTTTTTTATTGCAAATAGAATTGTCTTCGTGAGGATTGCGGCGTGCCACGAAAACCAACAATTCTTGCGAGGCAAGCCCGCGAGCGCCTCGTTGAAATGGCTGCTCCCACGGATTCCAGCCAGTGCCTGCCAACATTGGCAGCGCTTTCCAAGGATCTGAATCTCCACCCTTCCACAATTTTTCGAATTCTAAAGGACATGGCTGTGGAGGGTGTGGTCTGGCAAAGTCCGAGTGGCAGGTTCTATTCCGCTGCAGCCCGCGCTGAGCAAGTGCGGGGCAAGCCGCTTTGCTTCATCGGACGCGAAATGTGCCATTGGAGCCGTCTCTATCAGGAAATCCTCTCAGGCGTCTCGGAGGCGTGTTCGGCAAATGCAGGGAGTTTTGTTTTGTGTTCTGCGCCGTCTTTGCTGCGGCAGGGCGATTCGCTGGAACCTCCGCAATTCGCATCACTCGAAATTCAGAGGCGCGAGCTTGATGCGATCTTGAAAAATGCCCCGCGTGGATGCTGTGGTTTTCTCTTCGATCATTTGTGGGCTCCCGAGGTCATTGAAGAAGCCCCGTTCACGGGTGGAGCGAAGCTGCAACTGCTTAGAAGCGATCCGGTCGCCATCGATCAGAAGCATGGTGCCCGGCTCGTTAGGGGATTGATCGACCGCAGCAACTTTGCGGGCGTCATACTGGTTGTTCCATTTCGCGGCGATGCGGTCATTGACCATGCGATTGATCTTCTCGAGACGGAATTGGCGGAAAAGAAAGCACGGCGCATGGATTTCTCTGAAGCGATGAGGCAGGCCCACAAACTTTGCGGCAAGGGCTTCCTATTTGTGTGTCCTGAGGACTACGTGGCGCGCGCACTGGCCGAAAAAATCGCGCCTTTGCACAAGGTCGGCGAAGTCTTTCCACTCATCGCCACGCAAGGCACCGGCATCCTGTCGGCACCGATCAGTCGTCTGCGGTATGATTTTCGCCGCCTCGGCCGCACTGCGGCTTCCGCTCTGCTGAACGGAATTTCCGCGCCACTTCTCAAACCGGCCCTCGTCAGTGCCACGGCGGTGCTTTAATAAAATCCTGCATTTATAGACAACGCGCTTCATGTCCACACCGGAAAACCAACACTCCATTCCTTCGACTTGGCTCGTCCCCTCGGCTCCTCCGCTGGAGATCGACTTCGGCTGCCATCGAGGCGCGTTTCTCATCGGCATGGCCGCTCTGCATCCCGCATCCAATTTTCTCGGTATCGAAAAACAATCCGACCGCGTGGATAAATGCAACGCCCGCGCCCTCCGGCTCGGATTGAACAATGCCGCCGCCATTCAAGGCTTGGGAGCCGAGGCCCTTCAGCCCTTGCCGACAGCGAGTGTGTCGATCTTTCATCTCTATTTTCCCGACCCGTGGCCCAAACGCAGGCACTCCAGTCGCCGGGTCTTTCAAAAAAAATTCCTCAGCGAGATCCGCCGCATTCTTCGTCCGGATGGCGTTCTCCGGCTCATGACCGATGACGCGCCCTACTTCGGCGAAATGCGCGAACTCACCCGCGAAGGCTGGGCGGAAATCCCATGGGACGATGGACGCGAAACCGTGCTGACAGCGTTTGAAAAAACTTTCCGCAACCGTGGTCAAATCCCGAACCAAGCGGCTTTGAAACCGCTCTGATTGCCGATCTGCGCCTACTTGGCCGAAAGCCAAGGCGTGCTTTGCGCACCGGACTTCAGCGAGTTCATCACGATATAGATCAACCCCTCGAGCATATCTGGCGAGGTGTGGAAGACATCCGCCGCCGTCGCCGGTGGTTCCCAAGTTGATGCCGGTAGGGTGGGGGAGAAGGTCATTTCCCGCACATCGACCACAGCTGAAAAATCCCGCCGCTTCAGCTCGATGCGCCTTACTTTATGACCTGGAGCAACCCAGACGCGTGTCTGGAAATCCTCTGCCTTCGTAGCTTTCGCCAGTTCCGGCATAAGCCCCGCTGTGAGGACCCGGCAGTTCTCGCCACGGAGTTCTTCGACCTCGGCGACATCGGGGCGGCTCACGGAGAAGAGCGCTGGCAGGAAAATCGCTTGCTGGGGAGTGATCGGTAGAAAGATTGGTGTTTTCAGTTTCGTGCCTTTTCTTGGCACGACTTTGAATTGTGAGATGAGGTATTCCACTTTGGCACCCGGAGTCGCCCACACCTCATCGCCATTGCGGCAGACCGTGAAAGTTTCTCCGAGGACGGGAGCCACCAGTTTCACCTTGTCTGGAAATTGCACTGCCGCTTGCAGGGTGGCGCCTTTCATTTCCTGCGGAAGACGTCCACTGACTTCGGCTATCTCAAACACAATTGTGGCGGCGCGGTTATTGTCATTCGATTCCGAGAGAAGCACGCCCCAGAGAGGTTGGAAAATTTTTGCAATGACATCATACGGATTCTCGCGGGGCGCTGGCTGCTGCGCCCGAAGCGGAGAAGCAAGGGCGAGAGTCATGGCCAGCATGGGAAGAAATATGCGCATAAGCCCTTATATCCCTCGCTCTCCGGCTCTGGCAAAAGAATCGTTTTGCATTTCCAAGGCGACGGGTGTCTTTATGTGTCCGTTATGGATGGCAATTTCACATCGCGTCTCCGGTTTTAGGGCAGGGTATTCATATGATGATCGCAGCAGGTATTATCTACGCTTTCACGGAAAGCACTCTGGAGGGGAAGTTGATCCTCCTTGTGCTTTTTCTCGCATCGATTTTCAGCTGGTCCGTCATGGTGACCAAGATTCGCTTCCTGAGTTTTTGCAAACGCCAGAACGACCGTTTCCAAGATCTCTTCCATCAGGATCGTCAACCGCTTCGAATCTTCGAGGCGGGCGTTGCCTTCGAGGGATCGAACATTTTCGAAATCTACGAAGCCGGCGCCAACGAACTCTGTTTTCAAATGCTGGGCTCCATCGAGGTCGATGAAAGCTTCGCCTCGCGTCTCAAGACTGCTGAAAAAATCACCCCCGCGCAGATGCGCGCCGTCCAAGCCGCCATGGAGCGCGCCGTCGGGGAATCCGCTCTCCGACTCGAGTCCAAAATGATCGTGCTCTCGACCGCAGTCAGCGGCGCTCCATTTCTTGGACTGCTTGGCACCGTCTGGGGTGTCATGGACGCCTTCGCAGGCATCGCCGTCTCAGGAAATGCCAACCTCGCCGCGATGGCACCCGGTATTTCCGGCTCGCTCATCACCACCATCATCAGTCTTCTCGTGGCCATCCCGGCTATGTTTGGCTACAATTTCCTTGTCACGACGCTGCGCTCGCTCCTGGTTCAGGCCGATAACTTCGCGGCCGAGCTATCCTCCGAAATCGAGCACCGCTATGTCGATTTCGGCTCCCGCGAATCAAGGCGTCCGATTCTCTGACACCGCATGCGACGCTACTCTTCGAAAAATGGGCTGCATGGCCTCACAGAGCTGAACATCACCCCCATGCTCGATCTGGTCTTTGTGTTGTTGATCATTTTTATGATTACCACCCCCTTGATCGAGAACAGCATGGATTTGGTCGTGCCAAAAAGCTCTACAGCGGCTGGTTCATCGAATCCCTCGCAGACCTTCAATATCTCGATCGATAAAAACAACATACTTAAGATCGATAACGCAGTTGTCACAGCCGCTGACCTCGAAGCCCGCCTCGTCGCTCTCAAAGTCGAAAAGCCCGAAACCGCAGTCATCGTCCGCCCCCATTTTGAACTCCCGATTCAGAAATTTATTTCCGTCATGGACATTCTCCAGCGCGTCGGAATCACCAAAGTCGGAGTCATGACGCTCAAAGACGGCCCCGACGCACCAGCCAAAGCCCGCTGACATGGAAAATCCGCATTTCAGGCGGAACCTGATCGTCGTCGCCGCTCTTCATATTCTCCTCATTGGAGCAATCCTGTATTTCACTAAGCGCGAAATTAAAAAGCCACAGGGCGACATCACTTGGGTGGATCCGGGTTCCTTCGCCGCTGCTGCCGCCGCACTCGGAGGAAACCCACCGCAGGAAGTCGAAGAAGAGCCCGAACCAACGCCAGAACCCAAACCGACCCCGCCACCCACTCCAGAGCCAACGCCCGAACCGACTCCGGAACCAACGCCAGAGCCCACCCCAGAGCCAACAACCGAAAAGTCCGATCTCGTCGAGGCGACGCCAACCCCCACGTCAACGCCCAAACCTAAACCAACCCCAACGCCGACCCCAAAACCCAAGCCAACCCCCACGCCCACTCCTAAACCCAAGCCCAGTCCGACGCCCACACTGAAGCCCAAACCATCAGCCACCCCCTCTCCGAAGCCCTCCGCCAGTCCTTCCCCCAAGCCGTCCCCTTCCGCCTCCCCAAAAGCCTCGCCCAAAGCTTCACCCAGCGCCTCGCCCAAGGCCTCTCCGGGCGCTTCGCCCAAAGCCTCACCCTCGTCTTCCCCGGGAACGGCAGCCGGTGAAGCAAAACCCTCGGCATCGCCCGGCGATGGAAAACCTGCCAGCCCAGGCACGGGAAAACTCGGTGCATCCGGCGGGGGAGGCGGCACAGCAGGTAGCGGCACCGGCAGAGGTGGAGCGGGTGGCACCGCCAGTGAATTCGCCTGGTATCACGAACTCATCCACGACCGCTTCTTCAGCCAATGGGAGCAGCCCACATCCATCTTCGAACAGGACAAATCCTTCGTCTGCACCGTAAAAATCCAAATCAAACGCGACGGCACCATCGCCAGCGCCGAAATTATCCGCCCCAGCGGCAACCCCCTCATGGACCAATCCGTCCTCGCCGCCCTCAACCGAGTCACCCGCATCGACGCCCTCCCCACCGGCCTCGGCACCGGCGAAGTCTACTCGGTCAATATCAACTTCGAGTTGCAGTAGAATTCCGATTCCTCAGAGAAGCTGTTGCGCTTAATTATGCGCACAATTACCTGCTTCTTTAAACTAGGGGTCAGGGTTCATTTTCTTTCAAAAAATAAAAAACATCTTTTAATAATAAAAAAAAGATACTTTTTGTGTGCTGAGTTAAAAAATGAAAGAAAATGAACACTGACCCCTAGTTTGTTGGGCTGGGTGCTTTGCCTCGTTGAAGATGACGATTACCGGCTCAAATTATGCTGAGAACAGGTCGGGTTCCTCCTCGCCGGGGGGGATGGCGGCGAATTTGCGTTTTCGGAGCAAGGGCAGGCGGGGATGCTCGAATTTGGAAACTTCGTCGGGATTTGCGGCGCGGGTTACGACTTTTAGGAGGGCGGGATTTTGCCTGTGGTCGAGGATGGCGCTGATGATGTGGTTTTCGTGAACATCCTCCCAGACGAGTTGCCCGGTTTTACTCGAACGCTCGGCAAATGATGTTGCGGTGAGTTCCACTTCCTCCGCGCCCTGCCGGTGCCACCAGTCCAAGATCTCCGAGCGAGCGAAACCCGCCCAGACGCCTGAGACCTGTCCCTTGATGCTTGCCCCCTTCAAAACACGCCCCGGTTTGAGGACGAGGTTTTTGTTTTTAAAAACGGAGCACATCGTTTTGGTGTGCGACGAGCCGCGGTCGCGTTTGACTGAGTCGAAAGAATCTCGAAGAAGTTATCCGCCGTGGTGTTTGAGGCGGATGAGCGCTTGTCTGGAGATTATTTTTTCAAAGCGTCGCGGATTTCCTCCAGGAGGACTTCCGTGCGTGTGGGAGCGGGAGGTTCGGCTGTGGCGGGCGCTGGAGCCCGTTTGATTTGGTTGACGATTTTCACCAGCGCGAAAACGCAGGCGGCTATGATAAAAAATTCGATGACTTGGTTGATGAACAAGCCGTAGGTGATGACTGGCGCGCCGGCTTCTTTTGCTTTCGCTAGCGTCTCGTAGGTTTTGCCATCAATCGCAACGAAGAGATTGCTGAAGTTCACGCCTTTCAGCACGGCGCCAATCGGGGGCATGATGACGTCCGAGACGAGGCTGTTGACGATTTTTCCAAAGGCAGCGCCGATGATGACACCGACTGCGAGGTCGATGACATTTCCGCGCGAGATAAATTCGCGAAATTCTTGAGCGACTTTCATGGCGAGGGTCAGGCTCCGAGGAGGAGACGGGCTGGGTTTTCGAGGCAGTCTTTGACGCGCACGAGGAATGTCACGGCTTCTTTGCCATCGACTACGCGGTGGTCGTAGCTGAGGGCGAGATACATCATCGGGCGGGCCACGATCTGGCCATTAACGACGACGGCGCGCTCTTGGATTTTATGCATGCCGAGGATGCCGGATTGTGGCGGGTTCAGAATGGGTG
>JAPLTI010000370.1 GCA_026398285.1 Verrucomicrobiota bacterium | reverse complement strand
ATCCCGAATCGGTTTTCCGTAGGCGTTGGTCTCCATAGCTCAAAATAGAAACTCGCTCTGCCGCGCAAAGCGGTTTGGGAATTGAGTCTGCGGGCGTAGGTGGCGTGTAGCCGCTTTTATGACGATGCGTATTTTGGTGATCATTTCGCGGCAACCTTATCAACCTCGGTCGGACATCCGCTGGGGGTGGAAAATTTTTTTTGAAAAAAATTGTGATCGAATTTGAGGCACTCCCGGACGCGTGAAAGAGTGCAAAAGTTCCACTGATGAGCGATCCACTACCTGGGCCAGCACGGTCGAGACGACCATGCTCCCCTCGAACGCCGCTGCGCGGCTGAAGCTTGGGGCATGCAAGATGATGCCCCTCCCGGATTCACGAGCCGCGCGGCAGCGCACAGCGCGTTGGAGGGTAAACTTTTGCCTTGCGAGCACCCTGCTCGCTGCGCCCCTTGCGCCATCTGCGATGTGTTTGCTCCGCCACGCGCCGCTCCGCGATCATTCAACCATGGTAGGGTCGGCGCGCCGCCGCGGACCCATTTGCGCGGCAAGGCCGCCATAGCATCAAGCTGAGACGCCGCTGCGCGGCTGAAGCTTGGGGCATGCGGGACGATGCCCCTCCCTTGGGACGGCGCGCTCGTATCAAGCCTCTGGGGTTTTCTCAGCCTTGGGCTTTTTTGTTTTGCGAGGCAGGGTGACGGTGAATGTGGAACCCTTGCGCAATTTGCTTTGGGCTTCGATATCGCCGCCGAGCATTCGGCAGAAGCGGCGGCTGATTGCGAGTCCGAGGCCTGTGCCGCCGTATTTGCGCGTCGTCGATTCATCCGCTTGAGTGAATGGCTCGAAGAGCCTTTCCAGTTGGGCCGGCTTGATGCCGATGCCTGTGTCTGAGATGGCGAAGGTGATAAATTGCCGCCGCCGGTGCAGGTGGGTGCTGACAACGATCTGGATTTTTCCAGCTTTGGTGAATTTTGCGGCGTTGCTGAGGAGGTTGAAGAGGGTTTGGCGGATTTTGGTCAGGTCGCTGTGCATGACACCGATATCATCGGGCATTTCCACTGTGAGCGTGTTGCCGTTTTTTTGCACGGTCGGCAGCATGGTCGATTCGATGTCCCGGATCATCCCGGCGATATCGATGTTTTCGCAATAAAGGGTCATCTTGCCGGACTCGATTTTCGAGAGGTCGAGCACATCGTTGATGAGTTCGAGTAGGTGCTTGCCGGCGCTTTGGATTTTTTGCAGGTCGGGCACAAGGCCCTCTTGGCCAACTTCCACAGCCTCTTCCGCCAGCATTTCGCTGTAGCCGATGATCGCGTTCATCGGAGTGCGGAGTTCATGGCTCATATTGGCCAGGAAGGCACTCTTCGTGCGGTTTGCCGACTCGGCCAGTTTGACGGCCTGGGCGAGTTCCGAAGTGCGCTCGGCGACGGTGGACTCCAGGTTCAAGTTCCACTCGGCGAGCTTTTGTTCCCGGTCCCTGATGCGCTCCGCCATGGTTTCATAAGTGCGGGCCAAATCTCCTAATTCATCCTTCCTGCGGAGGAGGTCGGAGATTTGGAGATTTTGAAATTCGCCTTCCTGCAAGGCCGAGGATGCGGCGCGGAGGCGTAGAACCGGCCCCGAGAAGCGCCTTGCGACGAAGGCAGCAAGAACGACCGCCAGAAAAACGCCGCCCATCCCGATCTGGAGGGTCTGCCACGCCATTTGCACCACAGGCTCAAGGATGATGGCCTCAGGCACGACGAGCACGAGTTTCCAGCCAGCCATGGGTGCGGTCGCCCAATAAACGCGCATGGCGCGATTGTTGGCGGTGAAGGTCGCCGTTCCCTCCGCCTGCCGGGCGATTTCCTTCCCAGCTGGAAGAGTGGACAGATCGGCTCCGGGAAAATCCTTCCTCAACATGAGCGTGGGCTCGGGATGGGCGATGATACGACCGCTGCGACTCACGAGATATGCGATCTGATCGTTGGTTTTATCGATCGCCTCATCCATGTGGAGCCGGATGTGAATCCCGCTCACCATGCGGCGGATTTGCTCCAGCGAGAGATCGGCGCCGGCCACGCCGAGGAATTCCTGGTTCTTGCCGATGACGGGAACAGTCAGGCTGACCATGCTGGCGTTGCCTGCGCCTTCATCGAAGTAGGGTTCAGTAAAAAACAGCGCCTTTGAGGTTTTTGGTCCCTGATACCATTCCTGCCCTGGCGCGCGGTAGTCGTATTCAAGCGGGGTGAGGTTGGGCCAGAATTTGCGGTGGAATGCTAAGAGGGAGTCGACATTCTCGTAGGCGATGTAAAGCCCGTAAACATCCTCTGGGGGCGTGCGAATCATCAACTCACGGAGGAAATTCGTCATAGCCGGGTCGGGCGTGTTGCCGTAGGCCTCCTGCAGTGAGGCGATGCTGCGCGGCAGCATGGCGATGCGGGAAAATAAATCATCCAGTTGGCGGGCGGAGTCGGTCACTTCCGTGATGGCCCGCGCATTGGCCACTTTCAGCAATTCCGCCCTGCCGAGCCGGTAGTTTGTCCAAGTGGTAATCCCGACGGCGACAATGGCCGCAAGCGCGACAAAGAATTGCAACTGGCGGGCAATGCCGAAGCGCAGCAGGGATCTGATAAAAAGACCCGCTTTCGAGACAATGGCTTCGTTGCTTTTACTCATC
>JAPLTI010000351.1 GCA_026398285.1 Verrucomicrobiota bacterium | reverse complement strand
GGTCGTGATACATGCAGAGCACTCCGTCAAAATCCCCCTCCACCGCCCTGTGAAAAACCGTATCCGGCGGCAGAGGCCCCACGAAGTTGCCCATCTGGCTTAAACAAGCGACCGCAGGTGCGATGATATCGATTTCCTCGCGCCCCATGTCGCCCTGCTCACCGGCGTGGGGATTTAGACCAGCCACAGCGATGCGCGGATTTTTTTTGCCTCTCAGAATCAAAAAATCCTGCAACAAACGACCAACCCTCACAATTTCCTCGACACTCAGCAACGAATCGACTCGTGCCAGCGGCACATGCGCCGTCACAAGGGCCACAGTTAGCGCCCCGCCTGTCAAGCACATCGCAAAATCCTCCACCCCAGCCCGCGCCGCAAAAAACTCCGTCTGACCCGGAAATTCGAAGCCAACCCGATGCAAAGCATGCTTGCACACAGGCCCGGTCACCACCGCTTGAATCTCGCCCGCCAACAAACGCCGCGCCGCCTCCTCCATAGCATCCACCGCCGCGCGCGCCGAGGCATCCGTCGACTTGCCCACAGTGTGCCCCTCGCTCAAACCAATCACATCCACACAAACTCCCTCCGGAAGCTGGATAGACCCCAGTGCCGCAGAAACAACCTCAGGCCCAATCCCGACCGGATCACCCAGCGTCATCCCAATGCGTAGCGGTCTGGAAATCATGATCCTATGAAATCTAAACGAAGTGCCGCAGTGCTAAGCCCAATTTTGTAAGCGCGCGGGAGTGCTTGTTTCCTGATACATGGACTTGGAAAGTTGGCGCACTTGCCGAATGCGCTGACGGGCGCCGTTCATTTGCTCCAATTCGGAACTCACTTCCTGCATCGCTTGATCCAATGCCTGCTTATTGGATTCGCGCAGAGCATCCGCCGCCTCAAGGCGTTTTTGCACAGCCTCGGCTTGAGCAGGCGGAAGACGCAAATCGGAAAGCATGGGAGTAAGTGCGTTGATCAAGTCTCCCTGCGCGGGCAAAATATCCAAGAGGCTTTCGATGTCTTTTCTCCCAATAAAAAAAACCTCCAAGCGGAGGTTTTTTTCGTAAAGCGACAGAAGTTTCTCCAGCCGATCTGGCAAGCCCTCTTCGGCTTTCGGTTGAGGTTTTCTAATCAGCATTTGGCCCCGAGACCATGAGCAGGGGCTCCGGCCGCCCCGGCTTGCTCTGCTGCAGTCTGAAGGAGCATTTGAGACCATGCATCGCGAATATCCTGCATGAAGGCAGCCACTGTTTTGATTTTTTCGCGGCTTTTTTCGCGGTTGGCTTGATTGAGATGCTCCTGCATGAAGTCATACAAGCGGTAAAGATTCTCGGAAAACTCTCCACCTTTCTCCATGTTCAGCGTGGCCTGAAGCTCAGTGATGATTGCCTGCGTGCGCTGAATGTTATTGTGAATTTGCTCGTTTTGGCGTGCAAAATTTTCCTCGTTGAAACCCAACTCCGCAGCTGCCATGAAGCGTAAGGCTCCATCGAAAAGCATCAGGACTAACTCTCCCGGAGATGCTGTTGTCGCAGCTGTTTTACGATATATGTTGAGAGGATTATTGGATTTCAAAACGGTGAAATTTCAACTAAAGTATAATAGCCAAAGAGAATTTCAACAGTTTTTTAAGGAGTGATTTGTCCCTTGAGATTTGACCCAGAGTCGTTGAGCACCGACCCAACAAGCATTGAGGCAATGCCATTCAAGACATTCAAAGAAGGATAAGTCGGGTCGAGATTCCAATTGATGGCTTTCGTAACCTGACCAGGACGCACCTCGGTCTGGCTATTTTGCCACTCCCGCACCATTTCACGATGCGGAGCTTCCAAGCTATCGGTGACGGATTTTTTGTTAAGCAACTCGGCTTTACCTGTGGCAATGACTGAATCGCGGATAGGAAGCTCGCTGGCTCCGACTTGTGGCGATGACATGTTGTTTTTTGCAGTCGCCGCGTTGACTTCTGGCCAAACCGGTGAGGTTTGTGGCAGGATAGGGTGCACGTTGTTCATTTAATTTCTCCTTCTGAGTGTTGGTATGAATTAGTAGTATGAAAAGTAACTTTGTAAGTCAGACTATCGGATAAACCTGAAAAAACTGAAGTGATTATTTTGAGTTGAAGGTTTTCGCCAGATAAGCCGACTGCTGCTGAAAGCCAGACTGCGCCCGCTCCATGGCGATAAAGGAACTTTCGAGCAAGGCGCGCTGAGAGGCCAAACGCCGCTCGACATCTTCGATTTGTTTATCAAGGCTTTTATTCTGATTGGTGATGCTGTCGAGTTGCGCCTTTAGTCCGCCGGAAGCGCCGCCAGAATCCGAAACATAGCTGCTTAGAAGCGTATCGAGGCGGTCGATCAAGCCATCAGTGTCTTTGGAAAAATACTCATAAATATCATCAGCTGATGATGCGAGTTTGGACTCTAATGCGCTGGATTTCGTCAGGGAAATCGTTGACTCGATGCCGGCGAAATTAATTCCAAGATCGGACAGGCGCTGAACGCTGCCTGTTACCCCTCCGCCAGCCTGATAGAGCATCGTTCTCAAGTTGCGGGAGAGAGTTGCGAGTTCGCGATTTCCTGCTAAAATCGCCGAGGAAACCTTGTCACCAGTAACCGTGACTTTGGTGTATTTCTCGATAGCATTTTGAACGGCGTTGTATTTGGAGATGAAGTCGTTCAGAGAATCTTTGGCAGCTGTATAATCGCCGGACACAGTAAGAGTTTGTTCGCCGATTTTATTCGCGGTGATACTGAGCCCCTCGATGCCGTGTGCTGTTTCGTCCAAAATATTGCTGCGACTAGTCAAGATACCGCCGCCGTTCACAGAAAATGTGGCGTCGCTGCCGTTGGCAGTTTTTCCGGTTGTGAGGCCAAGAGCCGCAGCAAGGGTCCCGTTGTCAACGACAGAGATACCGACATCTCCAGTTGTTTTATTTGTCAAAGAGAAGGCACCTTGGGCGAGGTCGTAAATAGCCGTTACTCCAGCATCCGATTTATTGATTTTATCAAGGAGGGTTTGAACAGTGTCACTAGCAGCATTGTAATCGATAGACACCCCATTGATTGCAAGCTGCAGATCACCACTGGAAATGCCCGTAGTAAAACCAGCCGAGCTGAGAGGCACATTTAACGCTGGTGCTGCCAGCGAGTTTAAACGACTGAATTTTGATGCAGATGTTATGACGCTACTGATCGCTTCGGCAGCACCTCCAGAAGTTGATGAAAGTTGAACATTGTTTCCACTGACCGAGACCACATGGTAGGTTCCTCCTGAATTTAATCCAGTTCCCTCACCGGAAGCCAGATCCACAGCAATCTGATCACCGACTTTAAGCCCATGGCCGGATGGAAAGGCTATCTCAGTAGCAGGAACACCGAGGGTGGGCCCAAAACTCGAATGCGCACTGCGAACAGTATAATTTCCACCATTTAAAACTCCAGATCCGGAAAGGCGCATAGCCTGCAGGAAGTTGCTCGTGTCATTCGGAGCACCAAGAGCAATTGGGTTATCAGAATGCAATTGAATTTGCCCATCCACAAGGTCAGCCGTTACTTCAGAGCTAAGTGAAGGAGAATTGATACGGTTAATTATGTCTTGCAGATCATCTCCAGCTTCAACTGAGATTGACTTGCCATTGACCAGAAAACTTCCCGGTTTAATTGTTCGTCCGACTGAGATATCAGAGATTTGTGTGCCAGCCGTTAATGAAGCCACCAAATTTGAAGAGCCGGTCAATTTGGACGCCGTAGCTTCGCTCAGAAGATTAAACTTATAATCTCCGACAGGCGTATCCTTGGATGCGGAAGCTTTCCAATTTGTGGAAGCATCTTTGAATATGACACCTTTTTTGTAGAGCGACTCTTCGGTTGCGAGCGAACTGATGCTGGTCTTAAGAGTGGAGAGAAGACCCTTGATATCATTGACGGCGCTCGACTTTGAAGCGTTGGTGTTTTTTTCGGTCCGCATGCGATTCTGCGGAGCGCGACTGACTTCGATAAGCTG
Organism: Verrucomicrobiota bacterium; assembly: GCA_026398285.1. Classification (GTDB taxonomy): domain Bacteria; phylum Verrucomicrobiota; class Verrucomicrobiia; order Chthoniobacterales; family Terrimicrobiaceae; genus UBA967. The sequence continues at coordinate 447 of JAPLTI010000351.1, read as the reverse complement.
ATCAACAATGGACTTCCAATCAAAGCCCGATGCCAAACCTGATAATGCCATTCCCATAATATTTCAATCGACTGAGGTTTTAAAAACTTTAGAGATTTTTTTGATTTTTTTTAGAGGTGCAAAATCATCGTATACCATTAGACCAAGTTGACCGTATTGACATTCAATGCAGATGGCGCAGTGCCTTGGAAAACAGCTATTAATTCATCGATAGCCCCCAACTCCCGATAGAGATTTAGGCTACTCAGGTAGTAGTTTGTATAGGCTGTTCCGCGGAGTTGAAGTTTATCTCCGCTGCCAAAGTCCGTGATAAAAGCATAGTCTGCAGTTCCGGCCAGTTTGGTATTTCCATCATCATAAAGGCAGCCGGCACTGGTTCCAAGAATGAAGATATCATTTCCAGTGCCACCGGTGAGCGTATCGACCTCGCCACGGCCTCCCGTGGAT
>JAPLTI010000010.1 GCA_026398285.1 Verrucomicrobiota bacterium | reverse complement strand
TGTCGCGGTGAAGTCTTTCAGGGAGGTGGGGGCGTCATCCTTCGCATGAACTACAAGCGAGGCACCCTCAGGAATGGTCACATTTTCCAAACGCACATTGCCTTCGAGGATGAGTGTGGCGTCGCCGGAGATGCTGCCGCCATGAATTTTTTCGCGGACTTCGGCCAGCGTCAGGGCAAATGAAGGCCTGAGAATAACGCGGGGCCCTCGGGTGAATGGAACGCCTCTCAGCATTTGGCGGGGGCCATCCTCGACAAGCATTCCTGCCGTGCGGAGCTTGGTGCGGCCTGCTTCGTAGAAATCATTTTCGGCGCTGGACGCGCTTTCCGGCGGTCCGTTTTGAATCACCTTCTGCGCCGCATCTGTGAGATTGTTTTTGCACGCACTGAAGCACCAGGTGCGATCAAAAACGGTCACGCCGACTTTTTCGCCTGAAGTGAAGTTTTTTGGCAGATCCTGCATGAGTGTTTCCAATCGGGCCGGTTTTTTGAAGCTGGTGCGGGTGCCATCCGAGAATTTGGGATTCACAAACTCTGCCACCACTCCGCCGGAGGACTCGAGGACCTTCAGGTAGGGAGCAAGACGAACGATCAGGAGGTTGATGTTTCCAGGAAACTTCGAGAAGCCGCTCTCATCAGGCACATCGCCTTCCGGGCTCACCGTGGCGCGGAGGAGGGGATCGAGGAGGTTGTATTCCACATTGATCGTCAGATCGGGTGCGCCGTTTCGCACCAGGCGGGCGATGCCGCCAACGGCCTCGCCGGGAATGCGGTTCACGGCGATGGAATTGAAGTCGTAGCCGCGTTGTTCGGAAACTCCGATTGCGGCCAAGGCGGCATTGAAGACCTGACCATTCGTGTCCTGGATGAAAAGCAGGTAGCGCACGCCGGAATCAGCGAGTTTTTTGGCTGCGCCGCTTGTGTGCAGGAGCGTGTGAATGTCGCCGTGACCATGTGGTTTCAAGAGGAGTTCGTATTTTTTCTCCAGTGCCAGAGTCGCCATCATGTCTGAAAGGGCGGGGACGAGTTCCTGGCGAAGGATGGTGATCTGTCCCGCTTCCAGGCCGAAATTTTTATTCGCCGCGAGTGAGGCCTTGGTGCCCTCATCCGTGTCGCGGCTTGTCATGATGATGAGCGGAATCTCGCGCCCTGAGCGCTTCGACGCGGCTTTGATCACCGAGGCGTAGTGCTCGAGGTAGCTCGTCGTTTCGGTGACCTCGACCGGGATGTCGAGTTTGATGCCATGATAACCCAAGCGTTCACCAAGCCCGCCGGCCACCAGAACCACGGCTGATTCCGCGAAGCACCTTAAACCCAGCGCTTCGGCGGCATCATAGTCCGACCCGAAGGACGAGAGGTCCACCAAGTCCGGTTGATCCGGGGTGCAGCCATCAAACGGATTCGCCCCGGCGGCCGCCTCCGCAAGCAGCAGGCGCGCATTGCAGGTGTAGGCCGTCAACCCGCCGGGATAAGCGAGGTGGGCATTCAACAATGTCGCCATGAACCGCTGCTTCTCCGTATCGTGAATCCCTGGCGCATCCCAATCCGAAAAAAGATGCGACTGGCCATCCGCGACCAACTCCGAAGCAAGTTGGAGCTGAGCCTCGGAAAAAAGACCTGCCGCAGCATTCGCGGAAAATGCCGCCGGAGCTTGTGCGCTGAGATTTTGCATCCTCAAAGCTCACTCGAAATCCAAGCGCCATGCAATTTCACAATCCAATCCGCATTCAAAAAGAACAACCGAATGAAAGATTGAGTTGTCACGCCGCTCCTCAGGCTATAAGAGTTTTACTAGTTGCGGCGGGGTAGCCAAGTGGTAAGGCACGGCTCTGCAAAAGCTGTATTCGTCGGTTCGATTCCGACCCTCGCCTCATTTTCCCCTCTGAGCCTCTCTGGTAAACGATCAGCGGGTTTCCGAGTAGCTAACGACCAGTAACAAAACGAGGCGAAATTAGTAACAATTGGTTTAAGGGGCATCTATATTTACTGTTGTTTGGAGATGTTCATCACAGGTGGATTTCTGATCAGGAATTTGAGCCAACGCACGACTTGCTCATGTTCACTGGGAACGGGCCCAGATTTACGGATTTGCGGTAGGTAAAGCCCATTAGAAATCATCGAGGCCGGAGAGGCGCTCTTCGGCGCGGTCGGCGATTTTTGCGACGGTGTCCATGATTTCCGCCAAGGCGCGGTGGGGGAGCGCGGCGCTGATTCTCATGCAGAAGACGGCATAGTGCTTGTTTTCTGGGCCGACTTCGATGCGCCAGTTGCCGAATTTCAATTCGGCATTCTCGCGAAGCAAAAAGTTGGCGGTGCGTGCGTCAAAGATGCCGTCGGAGACAAGGGAGGCTGAGGAAATGTCGCGCAATTCGATTCCCATGAACTCGTCAGTGGTGGAGCAGATGGTGACCATTTGTGTCCGCGCGTCTTCAAAGTTGTAGCGAACATGGAAATCCGCTGTGTGCGGATTGATTTCGTAGGGATAGTCGAGGTCTTCGAGTGCGGCAAGAATGCGCGGATCGGGGGTTGGCGTTTCTTCAGTCCGAGCTTCGTTTTCGTCGTTCATTGGCTTGGGATTTTTATTTGAGAGCGGTTTGGATTTGAGGCTCTGCGAGGAGCGTGGAGAGGCTGGATCCTGTTTTTGAAAGAACGCTCTCTCTGGCATGGAGTGCTGGCGCGAAGAAGTTGCCGCCGAGGTTGGCGGTCTCGCTCTTGCTGGCGGTGGCGAGTAATTTTCCTGCGGAATCGCGAACTTCAACGATAAATGCGTAATGGTGGCGACCGGAGACTTGGTGGCGGTTTTGACGCGGTAGGGGATGCCGTAGCCGTCGCGGGTCACGCCGATTAGTTCAGGTGTGATGTCGCCTTGGCGGAGCGATTGCCTTTCGTCCACGCAAGCCACGGCGATGGATGACTGGCCCGAGGGGGCGCTGACCTGCGTTTTGCGGAGGTCGTATTTGTTCCACATGGTGCAGCCTGTAAAATGGAGTGAGAGGGCGGCAGCGAGGATTGATAGGAGTAATTTTTGTTTCATGATTGGGTTTGGAGGCGGGAAAAAGTGGGGTGGGGAATGTGTGGAGGTTAGCTTGTTTCGTCAGACATTGACCGGTTTATTGCGGCAGGTCGAGTGTGTGGTTTCGTGGAGAATTCGGAAGACGAAACTCAGGAGCTTCTTCTCCGTTTTTCGGCTTGATTCTTGGCTCGGAGCTCGGCTGTCAGCTTGCGGATGGTCTTGCCGTCAACGACTCGGTATGTGCCTTGCTTGTAGAGCTTGCGGGTGATGTTGACGGTCAACTGCGTCGGGCTGGGGAGGGACAATGCGTCGAGCGATGCTTGGATTTCTTCGGAGGTTATTTCGTTATCTGGATTCATGGTGGATGAGGTGGTTTGGGATTGGGATTTTATTTCAAGAGAAAGACGAAGAGCGCATGGATCGCGACGCCGATGAGCCCCCCGACGACCGTGCCATTGAGCCTTATGAATTGCAGGTCGGTGCCCACGGTGGCTTCGAGCTTGTTTGTCATTTCCGCAGCGTCCCACGCGTTGATCGTGCTAGTGACGATCTCGCGGATGTGCGGCTTCGCTGCCAACGCGGCTCCAAGCACTTGCTCGGCCAGGAATGCATTTGTCCCTTCGCGCAGGGGTGTGTTTTCGGTCAATTCGCGGGAGGCGGAAAGCAGTGCCTCGGAAATCTTTTGCAAAATGACGGAGTCCGCCGCAGCAAGGTCGCGCTTGAGAAAGTCCGCAAGCTCCTCCCAGGCCTTTCGGGAAAAATCATCCACGACCGGGCTGTTCGCCAATGCCTCCTGCATGGCGCGAACCTTGCCTGCGAGTTCGGGCGAGGATTCCAGGTCTGTGATGAGTTGGTTCAGACGCGTTTGGAAGGAAACCCAGAGCGGGTGGTCTTGATCTGAGCAGGCCTCATTGAGAGCGGTGTGGATTTTTTCAATCGTGCGATTGGCAACGGCGGCGGCGATTTGGTTCCGGAAGTGATCCAACGCAGGACCTGCTGCGTTTTTGAGAAAGGGAATGGCATTCAGCAAGTCGGACGAGATCGGGACTTCCTCGCTGATCTTTGTTTGGATGGTCTCGCGATTCTCCGCGATGAGGTCGCGAAATGAAATGACCACAGAGTTGAAAATTTCGCGATCACGGCCGCTCCCGGTGAGCGTCTGGAGTCCACCGGCAAGCAGGGGAGAGACATTCGTGGTGAGGATGACATGGCGCGCGCGCTGCGTGAGCAGGTTGGTGATTTGCTCGGATGGAATCCTCTCGACCAACACGGGGGCAAATTTGCCCACTCGTCTGCCTAGGCTGTCCGCATTGGCACTCAGCCAGCGCGAGATCATGACCGCAAAGTCGATCTGGCGAATTCTTGGGCCGAGCTGCGCCTCAGTAAGAAATCCCTCCTCCAAAAAGGTCGCCAGCGATTCAGCCACGCGGGCTTTGTTGTTCGGAAGAATGGCTGTGTGCGGAATCGGAATTCCCAGCGGGTGACGAAACAAAGCC
>JAPLTI010000298.1 GCA_026398285.1 Verrucomicrobiota bacterium | reverse complement strand
ATGTCCTTGAAGTTGTCGTAGTCGATCAAGGCCGAGAGCTTGGCCATCACCTCGTCCATCTCCTCCTGTGTGTTCAGATACACGCGATATGGATAGTCACTGTGAGCGTATTCATGCACCACGGGACGCTTTGCCAAGTCTGGCGAGACGAGTTCGGCGAAACGCTTGAGGTCGTCCTTGTCGCGGCCACGAATGTTGAAAACTGCTGGTCCCTCCGGGTTGAGATGGGATGGTTTTTTGGTGATCGAATAGAAGCCGATTTTAGTAAGAATCCACATGCTCAAAATATATCACTCTTCGGGATAATAGAAAGCCTCTTGAGCTGCATCCCGCCTTGCTCAGCAGCGATTTCAGGAGATATGTCAAACCCTCATTTCACCTTCAGAAAAGCACTCGCTTTTTGTGCTTGCTCACACCTGTTTTCAGATACCTTTTTCCCATGAATAAATTGCCTCCTGGAAGCCCTGGCGACCTTGAACGACGCCTATTTCAAATCTCCGAAATACTCTCCCTCGAAGAGCGCAATCTTCGCAATAATCCCTCCGGTCTCTCGCGTGCTGCCGATTTCATCGAGGAGTTCTTTTCGCGGTCTGGATTCAGCGTTTCGCGCCAGACCTTCCAAGTCGATCGCTTTGATTGCCACAACCTCGAAGCCGTGCCTCGTGACTTTTGCGGACTGCAGGAACCCCACTGGATTCTCGGTGCGCACTATGACTCGGCTCCGGGCACGCTTGGCGCGGACGACAACATATCAGCCGTAGCCATTCTCCTCGAAACCGCGCGCCTTCTCATGGAGTCCGAGAATCCCCCACGAAATATCCGCTTCGTCGCCTACACAAATGAGGAGCCTCCCCATTTCACCAATGAGTCCATGGGGAGTCGCGTCCACGCCACAACATGCCGAAAAAACGGCGACAACCTCCAAGGCATGATCTGCCTCGAAAGCCTCGGCTATTTCACAGACAAGCCGGGCTCGCAGGAGTTGCCCACGCTTTACGGGATGCCTGAGGAAACACTCGCGTTCACTCGCTCCCGAGGAATCGATCCGACAGTCGGCAACTACATCGCCATCGTGGGCGACGAGCAGTCAGCTCAATTCCTCGCCCGCTTTGATGCCGCGTTCTCCAGGGACCCTGTGCCCACTCGTCCACTCGTCATGCCCGAAATGCGCCTCTCCGACCACCTCTGCTACTGGAATGAGGGCTTCCCCGCCTTGATGCTCACCGATACCGCCCTATTCCGAAATCCGAACTACCACAAGCACACCGACACCGTGGAGACGCTGGATTTTGAGGCCATGGCATCGATCACAAAAAACCTGGTCTCGGCGATGCAAACTCTCTCGCAATAGAGCAACGAACGGGCGTTGCACTGTTGTAGTTAGACTGCATTCGGCTTCGCCCCTGTCGCGCCCGCGAGCAGTTCCGCAAGACTTTGTGGCGAGTGGATGCATACGCCAGCGATGGTTTGGCCGTAGAGTCGGCCGAAATGAGTTTTGTCGCCTGTAATGAGGGCGTCGCACTGGTGCTTGATTGCCGAGGCGAGCACAGGGCGGTCTTTTTCCGGCAGGAGCAGGGCAAGGCTTGGCGTGGATAAGGAAGGCGGGCTCGCGAGGCGGGAGATGGCGCGCAGACGGCTCTCGAAATCGGGCAGGGCGGAGGGGAATTTTTGTTCCAAATTTCGGCGAGCCTCGGCGATCACATACTCGTCGGCGATGCATTCATGGCCGCACGCTTGGATTTCTTCGACGAGACGGCGGATGGCTCCGGCGGATTTGCCCGCAGAGAAAAGGATGTTGGCGTCGAGGAAACCACGCATCGGCTACGGGGTTGCGAGGGATGGGTGTGTTTTGAACCAGCCGGCTAACTCGGCCTCGGCCTGGTCAAACTCAGCGATTCGCTCGTCCGAATAAATTTCGATGGGCACGGTGACTGCCGGACGCAGGAGAATGCCTTCCGGCGTTGTTTCGGCGATGAGGTTATCTTGTGGCCGTATTCCTGCGGCCTCGCGCATCTTCGCAGGCAAGGCAATGAGTCCGCGACCGGATACAGAGAGAGTGGCTTTCATTGTCCAAATATTGCAGAAATGCAGAAAGTCTGCAAATGGAATCTCGGCACGCCCTGCAATTCAACGCACAGTGTGTGGTGAATCTGGCGACACGCTGACGCGCTTACCTTGAAGCCTCGCTCTCACCTTTTCGTTCCGCGAAAAAAAGGTTTCGACTCTCTCCGCGTCGACCTTTGAAATGGCGTCCATCGCTGACCGCCCGCGCCAGTGGGGGGCGGTTCAGGCCGATCCTCGCCACCCTCATCCGGCGGAGGGCCCTTGTCTCCGCTTGATTGGAATTTCGCTATCAACCAAATGACGCCGATGACCAAAAGTAACGGCCAAGCCGGCACAAACCACGCCAAGGCGAAAAATAGAGCGAAGACAGCGAGGCGATTCATGGTTGGGAATCGTTTTTCTGCTTGTTACCGCGCTTTCTTTTTCTCCGAAGAATGCCCATCGAATCCTCCGAGCAATGTTCAAGGACATCCATGCAGTAAGCCTCCTGATCTCGAATCGTGGATGGGATAACCTCCGGCCCAGTTTCAAAAATCCGGACTTTACGCCTCTCCTTGTCTTCACGCATGTAGTAGGCGAGCCAGCCACCCGCATCACAGCACATGCCAGAAGGCCACACATCCAAACTTGTGCCATAGCAAATTGGGATTAACCCTTCGGGCTCAAGTTGCTTGCGAATGGCAAGCAAGGCGTGCCAAAAGCTCCAATCTCGACCGATAACTTGGCGATCTCGAAGATGCAGAACCAGTTTGCAATAGCCACCATCTTCATTCTCGAAATCAATCCGAACCTTCTCAGCAGGATTTCCCCCATGAAGCTCCAATTCAACGCCCCACCATTGAGGTGCAGGACTTTCAACTTTTTCTTTATTTGGTTCATTATTCATACGGCGTGTCCTTTCGTTTGTCGGCATTTCTCTTCACCAGCAAATCACCCTTCACCTGCGCGATTTGGTCTTCAGAAACTTTGAGGCGGCATTACATCTCCACGATCGTCAATCCAGGGTTGTGCGTATCGGAACGCTCTGTGGTTTTGAGTTCCTTGAAGCGGGATAAATGATCGCGTCCGGCATTCGTGGTTGAGGAATAGTTTTCCCCGGGGGTGACATCTTTCACTTCTCCGCGAGCCAACTTTCTGCCGAGTTCACGCCTCACGGCATCTCGGATTTTACCGCCCCGGCCGCTCGACCCATAGCCGTGAATGACGCGCACGACTTTTGCCTCGCAAGCCCGTGCCTCGCGCAAGTCGCGCTCTAACCGCTCCAAGGCCTGCGCCACCGTCGGCAGACCTGCTTCCAAATTTGAACGAATAACTCGCTCCCGCGTTTTTGGGAAATTCTCCACCGACTGCGAGGCGTCACAAAAATGGCAAGTGAACGCCTGTGCCGGAATAGGATTCCCGCAGGTTTCGCAGTCTTTGGTTTCCCGTTTCACCATCAATGCGAAACCCAAACTCAGAGTGCCAGGGCCTTCATGAGGGCGTCTTTTGCGTCGGTGTAGTAGTTGATGGTGATTTTGGCCGCGAGGTCGTCGGGGAGGTCATTGAGTTGTCTGCGGCTGCTAATGGGAACGAGGATAAGGCTGGAGCCTTTTTCGATGGCGAGTTCGACGACCGAGACTGGGTTGAAAATCGGTTCGACTGAACCGCCAAGATTCAGCCCGCCGATCACCGAGAGCCCGGCTTTCAGGCTTTTTTGGAGGAGGCTGGAGCATAGGGCCAGAAGCACGCCCATGCCGACGGCGCTGCCGGTCTTGGCGCTGTCGAAGGCACGAAGCTGTAGAGAGAACTCATGCGCTCTCGGGTCGCGGTCTCCAACAAGTTCCTTGGCCCTGGCGTAGAGGTTTTGCTCGGCACAGCGCACGCTCTCCTTGAATGGCGGGGGCGTGGGTTGGTTGAGAATCTTTACGCCACTACCGGGCCCCTCTGTGACATCAATTCGATAAAGCCCGGGGTGTTCCTCTCCGCCGCCGGGTGAAAACACCCATACCTGGCCTGGCGGCAATGGGTCGGTGCCAATGCTGTCCTCGCTGTAGAGTTCTGGCGTGGAGACGAATTTTTCGACTCCGTCGTCACCGATCGAATAGCTGAATTGGGTGTTACGAAACTCCGCAGAGCCGATGCGTTTTTGTTGCTCCTTGACGCGGCGGCGGCACTCCAGCGCTATGCGGGTTGCCCACTCCAGAACCTCATCAGAGACGGGAATTTCAGGATTGGGCGATACAAGTTTGATCAATCCGCCAATAGTTTTTTCCACAGCCGTGGTGTCGCGACCGCTGAAGGCACCACCAAAATGCACTCTGCCGTGAGTCACCGACTGGCGGCTTTGTTTGCGGAGTTGGTTCCAACATTCCGAAAGAAAATCGCTGACCAAGCCGAAGTGGTCTGTGAAGAGTTCCTTGCCCATTTTCGGAATGTCCCACCCCGGCAGATAGGCGTGGATGCGATCCATGAAGGCTGTGTCGTTGCGCATTTCCGGTGGTAGTGGGCCAAACAAATGCCCCACGCGCTGCTGGTGCTGCACATCGACATCGAAATTGCCAACCATCACGACGCCGCCCTCGGCCCGGATGCTTTCCTTGCCTCGGCTGAACTCGCCCGACTCCATGTAGCCTTTCATGATGTTGACGCCGTCTTTCTGATCGAACGAAACGCCGGAGACTTCATCGAAGCAGACCACATCGTATTGGCAGACGAGGCCGCGCTGGCCGTTGGAGTTATTTACGAACATGCGCGCCACGGAGGCCTTACCTCCCGAAATGAGATGGGAGTAGGGTGAGATTTGTTGAAAGAGATGGCTCTTGCCGGTGCCGCGAGGTCCGAGTTCGACCACATTGTAGTTTCTTTCCACAAAGGGGACCATGCGCAGCAGCACCATATTGCGAGCGCGCTCCGTGAGTTTCGTGGGCTCCAGACCGACACTGCGGATCAGGAAGTCTTTCCACTCTTCGGTGGCAAAGTTTTCCCGCCCTTTGTAGAGCACCGGGAGGACCTCCCTTTGAGACACCTGGATTTCCCGGAGGACTTCGATTCCAAATGGCCGCCCGTTCTTCTCTTGGGCGATGGTGGGGTCGTAGGTTAGTTCCACCTCGGCATAGAATCCGCCTGTGAGCATGCGTTCGTTGGCATGGACGAGTTGAGGGCTGATGCGCACATCCTTGAGAAGCAGGCTTGGCAGAGTCACGACAAAGGAATCCGTATTCGCGTCGAGCCGCGCGGTGATGAGGTCGATGAGTTTGA
>JAPLTI010000053.1 GCA_026398285.1 Verrucomicrobiota bacterium | reverse complement strand
AAAGCGACTTTTCGCGTCTTGAATCATGTCTAGCATCCGCTGGGAGTTCAAAATACCTACGGCATCACTCGGGAGCAATCCACTGGGGAGGAAATAGAGATTGTCAAGCTTAGTTTGCTTTACAACATCCTCCAATTCATAATTTTTTGTTAAATAATCACTGAGTCCGACCTTATTCTCAAATCCAAATATTCTGTGCTGCGAAGGTCTGCGCAGATCGGCGTCCACCAGAAGGGTTGTGTATCCCCCCTTGGCAAATGTATAAGCTAAATTATTGAGCGTTGTGGATTTACCTTCACCAGGCCCACCACTCACGATTGTGATCGAACTTGCAGATGGCGATTTGCGGTTGAATTCAATATTCGTGCGCATGATGCGGTAGGCCTCAGAATCGGGATTGTCATCCTTGCCATTGATGAGGAGACTTATATTCTTTGGAATAACCGCCAAGACAGGCACTTTCAGAAGAGACTCCACCTCCTCCAAGGTCTTCACGCTTGTATCAAGATACTCAATGAAAAATGCCAAGCCTACGCCAAAGCCTAATCCGACGACGATGCCAAGAATCATGTTCAGCAAAACCCGGGGTCGCGAAGGGAAATCCGCAGGTTCCGCACGCTCCCAGATCACAGCCGGATCTTGAGGCATCGTTCGCTGCATTGTTTCCGTGGAAAGCCGCATTTCAGCAGCCTCTAGAATCCGCTTGGCCTGTATATAGTTATTTTTAGCCTCATAATAACCCGAGGCGCGTGTTTTTGATGTCTGTTGCTTGGTTTGAGATTCTCTCAGCCTTTGCTCCAATTCCTTGATGGATTCCTCACCAATTCGAATATTGGCTTCCATACTAGCTCGTAAAGAGGCTATCTGTGATGCCAACTGCTTCGACATCACTTCTTTTTTAGCACGCATGGATTTGACAGTCGGATGATTGCTGCCAAGTCCACTATTGAGAAGACGCGCCTCTTCAGATGCAACTTCTTGATACTGTGGAAGCATTTGAATGATGGTGGGATCCTGAACATCAAGCGTGCTGATGCTGCGCATGATCTGATCATCGGTCAACTTGCTGATCTGCTCGTATTTCGCCCGAAGGGAGGAAAGCCTGAGACGCTCTGTGCTCACTTGCTGCTCGACTGATAGCAGAACTTCGTTTGCCGCCTGCATCGGGTCCACAACGCTATCGGGATTCAGATCCTGAATTTCGTTTTCGATCCGGATTCTTTGTGCCTCAGCACGGAGCTCATCGACTCGGCGGCTTTGTTTGGCGACTTCATCCTTCAGTTGTATGAGTGATCTATTGACCGTGCCCTGCTGCTCTCCAATGCGGCGTCGCTGGTATTCCTCAGCGATACGGTTGGCAATTTCCGAGGCTTGGTTTTTATCTTGGTCGAGAACGCTGATTTGGATGAGTTCAGTGTTTCGAATTTCCCTAACATCGATCATTTTTCGAAGCCGGAACACCGTTTGTTCCTTTCCGATGATGCCGTAGAGTTTTTTCCACTTTTGCTCGAGGCCGAGCGCTTCGATGACTGGATAGAGAATTTCTTTACGCTGAATAATCTCAAATTGCGTTGTGATAAAACGGGGGTCAAATCCCCCACCACCCCCACGATCATCAAATACCTTTAGGTAGGTGTCATTCTGGTTGATCTGCATCGTGACACTGGATTCGTATTGCTTCGGAAGAAAATAGGTCACCACACCCGTGGTGATGACAACAAGCAGGAATACGAGAACAATAAGCGGAAGCCGTATTCGAATGACGCGCCAGTAGTCGAGGAAGTGGAGTTGAAGTTCGTTGGATTCTTCCTTATTCATTTTTGATAATGTCTATGTAGGCACATTGTTTGCAAGCGGGCAAACAATATAGAGCCTAGCCCATAGTCGGCAAACTAAAGCGCGAGGCCGACCAGAAACCGCGACTCAGCATTAAGATATTAATACAAATATGCAGTAAATCCTCAGCAGTTAAAACTGCATATTGGCTCCTACGAACACCACATTACGGGTGTAACTCAACTGCTCTGAGGCAGGGGCAGCATCCACGGTGCGCGTGTATCCACCTTGGAGTTCAAAAGATTTATTTATCTTGAAATTCGCTCCCACACTGAACTCGACAATGTTTTCATAAAAATCCGAGTTGGGATCCTGCTTGTCAAATTCATTGTAAAAATTGTTCTGATAGTTAGCACCTAGGTTAAAGGAAAGCTTCGGCGTGATGCCCTGCACAATATTGACCCCCAAGCGAAAAGTATTGCGTGTCGCCGCCCCATTCAACCCAGAAGCCTCTGTTCCGTAGCGAAGATTCATACCGATACTGGAATTCTTCTGGTATTCATACATTCCGTTCAACTCGCAGAACGGCCCGAAATAATCGGGGTTGTTGTTGTCAGAAGTGTAGAAGCGCAATTCAGCACCACCGCGCGAGGTGACTTTGAACTTCGGGCTAAAAACTTGATCAACACCGAGCAGAAAGAATTGGCCAAAGTTGTCCAGCGGGGCAGAGTAATAATTGACTGGGTTGGCACGGTATTCGACAATGGCCGTTGTTTTTGGAAGCACAAGCCACCTGAAAGACTGTCCGATAGTTTGCTCTATGCGTCCTTGATCTTGGTTAAGTTGGTCTTCGACATAAAGAAATGGCGTGAAGTTATACTTTGTGTCGGTCGAAAATTTTTCAGCCCACTGGTAAGCACCCGCAATGGTTGTGGAGGAAAACATATAGTCTCCATTGTTACGAGCACTTGTTCCGGGCACCTCCAGGTCAGGCTGTGAAAGATAGGCTGTATTGGTTGAAAAATTCAGCGTGAGTCGTTGGTTGATTTTGTAGAGTCCTTGAAGGTTCACAGCACCTGTATAGTCAAACTTGTTGCCAGGGCGCGTGTAATAGTAGGTCACCCCTCCATTTAGTGCAATTGAGAGTTGAAGGCGTGAGTTTTCAATTTTATGTTCAACCCCTCCTGCGAAGTTGGTGTAAAAACTGGCATCACGGTCTGTCTGAGTTGTGAAGAGGTTGTCATCATACCCCTCGCGGACTGCAAAGGAGAACGAGTAAGGTTTCTTGTCAAAAACGCCGCCGGAATCTGTCTGGCTTGGTTCTTCAACAGCCGAGGCATTATCATCGACAGGTTGTCCTTCCAATTGCGGAAAATCCGCAGGCGCGGGGGAACCGTAGAATTCCTCGGATGCTTGCTGGGCCAACAAGGCGGATGAGTAAGAGGCGAGGCAAACAAATGATAAGAGAAGGTTTTTAGTCATCTTGGTGGATAGTGTTTATGAAATTTAAACAGGCGTCAAACTCTTCTAATTTGATGCATTGGTCGGGCGGGGCGGAGTTCCACTTCCGCCCGTTCCTGTCCCGCCATTCGAGCCGGGCAAGCTTTGGCCAACGGTTTCGGAGCCTTGGTCGCCGGTGTTCAGTGGTTGATGGGTATTCCGGCAGGAACAGCCGCGGAAACGCTGGCGGCGATTTGCGCTGCTGCCGAAGGAGCCACTGTGGCAACCGCTGCAGCAACTGCCGCAGCTTGAGCGGGTGCGGCTGTGGCAACAGCCGCGGCAACGGCGGCTGCTTGAGTTGGAGCGGCCGAAGCGACTGCAGCAGCAACGGCTGCGGCCTGTGCTGGCGCAGCAGCGGCAACGGCAGAAGCAACCGCGGCTGCTTGTGCAGGCGCGGCTACAGCTACAGCAGAGGCAACGGCCGCGGCCTGTGTGGGAGCAGCCGTGGCGGCACTAACTGCGATTTGCGCCGACAGCGCAGGGGCAACAGCAGTCGCTGCTGCAGCGATCGCGGCAGCTTGCTCAGGATTTGCCTTGGACATTTCAGCAACAGCGGCAATGAGTGCAGCACTGTCTCTATTTGATCCAAAAGCTTTGGTTAGAGCGGCTGAAACTTGAGATGCTTGAGCAGGTGATAACTGATTTGCAGTGGAGGTTGCTAGAGATGACTGATTTTGCCGAGCGGTGTTTTGAGCAAATGCACCAATTGGCAATACTGCGGTGAGTGCCACGCTGGCGAATGAGAGGAGTTTTGCATTTAGGTGCATAATTAGCGATGAAGTTGGCAAATCATCGATGGATTCGCTGTCACAACTCAAGAGGTTTGTGGCCTCTTGTGTTACGATTTCGTAACAGTCGATGCTGAATGAAATAGGAACATCCAAAAAAGAATCTACTTTTGGAGACTCAAAAGAAAATCTCTCCGCCGGGAGGCAAAGGTGGAGGCCGGGAGATGGAGGGCGAGTTCGTAGAGGCGGATTGCCTCGGCGGGTGAAGCGGACAATTCCAGATGGAGCCCATAAAATTCGTAGGGGGTCGCGTAGTAGGGAGCCTTTGCAATGGCGGCCTGGTGGAGCGGTCTGGCTTGCTCGAAATTTCCAAGGTTGTCATGGGCGTGGGCGAGGTTCAGGAGGTGCCAGGCATCATCGGGTTCTCCTTGCACCGCGATTTCGGACAATTCCACTGAGCGCTGCAACAGGCGGCGCTGCTCGACTTCGGGAAGTCGAGTGTCCTTTCCAAGAGCGAGCGCAACCCGTCCCCCGGTGGCGGCGAGGGCGCTGTGCTTTGGGTTTGCCGATATCCCGGCTTCGGCAAGTTCCAGTGCCCGTTCGGAATTTCCGCGAGCCAGTGCCGCATCAGCGCGAACCCAGTCCAACTCGGCGGAGAGGTCTTTCCAAGCACTCCATCCGAGCACCAGAGGTGCTGCAAGGAGGCTTGCAAAAGCCAGGCGCGAGGCAAACACCGGGACCGGCTCTGACGAAACCCTTCGCCCAGGCGATGCTAGGATGGCCAGTGAAACGCAGAGCAAAAGCGCGTTGGCCGGAACCTGCATATTGAAATCGAAAAAGGAGTGAACAGCAAACGCGGCAAGCGAGGACATGGCTCCCATCTGCATCCCGGCCTTCAAACTCACAGGCGACCCACCAGCGGCGATTCGTTGGCGTAGATCGACGACGACCGACCTCCATCCCGAAGTAAGATGCACGAGCAAAACGCAAAAGCCCAGACCGGCGCCGATCAGGCCGATTTCCGCGAGCGCCTGCACCCAGTCATTGTGGGCGAAAACATCATCCAACGCATCCGCACGGAACCTGTTTTGGCGTGCGAAATTGGTGAAAGTGCCAAGGCCTGTTCCTAACAGAGGTTCGGACTGCCACTGACGGAAGGCCGTTTGCCAAACGGTCGCGCGGTAGCTTTCCTCACCCGCCTTTAGAATACGATATTGAGCGAGATCGCTGGACTCATAGGCCTGCCAAGCCGCTCCCAAAGTGACTAAAAGCGCCAAGACCACCAAGCCGAACATCCGCCCTCGGTTGCCCCACGCTCCGAGCATCAGACCACGGGCGCTGAGAATGAGAAACACGCCCAAAGCGGTGGCGGCTCCAAGCAAGCCTCCGCGACTTTGTGTGAGGATGCCCGCGCCGAAGAACATCGCCGCTCCGTAGAGCAGAAGGATGCGCGGCCACAGGCCGACCCGGCCCCAGACACCGATTGAGAGGGCGAATGCCCCCGCGAAGTTCAACAGCCAAGCGAGATGGTTGGCGTTGTAATAAAATCCCCGTGCCCGAAAGGCATGACCCTCCATGCGCTCGGGGCAAAGTTCCGAAATCCAGCCAAGATGCGGGTGCGCATCAGGAAACATGTATTGAAAAATCCCAAAAGCCGCTTGCGCAAACGATCCGACGAGCAGGATCGAGAGGAGGACGAGCCTTTCACCGGTGCCCGTCACGACAAAAACAACCAGTCCGTAAACGATCCAGCACGCCAGAACCAGACGTAGAAGCGCAGTCGGCAGCCAGAGGTCGGACTGGCCCGCCAGCGGAATCGCAATCCAAGCCACAAGGGCAACGGCGAAGGAGACGCAGCCCCAGCGCGGGACAGCAAACTCCCTCCGCGTGATCTGCCAGACGCATGACAGCCCGGCCAGACAAAGCACGGCATACGCCGGGAGAGGCAGAAACGGATACGGCCCCCGACCCACAAAATACTGGGCAACCAGAAGCGCAAGTCCGCAGAGGATAGCTGTGAGATAATTCACCTCGCGAATCCATAAACCAGAATCCCTCGCCGCTGAAACAGCGATTTCATAGCCACAACGCATTTTTTGAATCGTCACCAACACTCGGGGCGTAGAAGTTGTCCGCATGCAACCTATGACTATTCCCACACAAGCCGCGCGCCGCATTTTTCCACCATTCCGCCTCGCAAACTTGCTCCGAAGCACCTTTGAGCCAAAGACCGGACAGAAGATTTGTATTTTGATCGACCTCCCGGATGCCTCGCAGATCAAGGACTTCGCCTTTTTGAAAAATGCAGAACTCACGATTCAAAAAAACGCCGTAAATTTCTTCTACGAACCACTCCGCGACGGCACATTGGCGGAACTCGGACTCGGCGGCGGCGAGATGTATGCCTACAAGATCACAGGCGGCAGCAACCTCGACCTCCCCAATGAGGCCTACACGCCCGATGGACGCATGGTCAGTCTGGAAAAGGATGTTTACCCGAACTACGACATCATTCTCTGCATCTCGACCTACTCCGCCACGGCACCGCTCACCGCCTTTGCCAAACAATACGGCTTCCGGGGTGCCACGCTTCACGGGGTCAACCAAACCATCCTCCGCACAGGTCTCGCGGTGAGTTACGACGATGTAAGCG
>JAPLTI010000349.1 GCA_026398285.1 Verrucomicrobiota bacterium | reverse complement strand
TACGCTCACCCTTCGGGCTGCCTACAGCAGTCTTTCTCCGCTACGCTCCGATTCTGTTAATTCTGTCCAAACCTTCTTCAAACGCTCCGTGGTGAATTCCGCTGGAGTTGTGTCTGAAATCGATTCCGCACCGCCCGTGGTTGAAAAATGGGTCAGGCGAGGACGCTGACCCTCCAAGCAGTCGAAGCCCGTCTTCATAGCCGGGCCATTTCCATAATCCTCCTGTATATCCTGTCTCGTCACGCCAGAGTTGCCTTTTCGTAGGCGGATCCTCCTATCTAAAAAATCCGTTGTCGGCTTCAAGCTGGCAGAATCTCAAAACTCACTCTCCGCCCAAGTGCGGCGGCGGCTTTCGCCAGAGTGCCGATGGTCAGTGAGGGAGTCGATGCATCCAAAATTCGGTCGAGTGCGGCGCGGCTGGTTTTCATGCGCCTCGCGAGTTGGGTTTTGGAAATACTTTCCTCATCAACGATGCGTTGCAGTTGCAAGGCGATCGCCTTTTTCATCGCGAGAGCTTCCACCTCAGGCAGGATATTTTCCTCCGCGAGAAAATCCCGCAGATCGGCGCCGCGGTGTTTGTTATTTGGTTTTGTTTTCATGTGGTGTCTTTCAGGTATTGGGTCCGCCGCTTTCGGGCCAGATCGATATCATGCTTGGGTGCAGTCCGGGATTTTTTCAGAATACCGTGCAGTAGGATAATTTCTTGATTCTCGATCAGAAAAAATGTGCGGGCGATGCGGTTGCCAAGCGAGGATCGAATTTCCCAAAGCCCGCCCCCCAGCGAGTCCACAAGAGGCTTTCCAACGGGCCAAGTCCACTGCACTGCCAGAATATCCGAACCAATTTGCTTCCGATCCTCGACAGGCAAGCTTTTGAGCCACTCTCGCACCGGCTCATTTCCCGATTCGGTCGCAAAAAAGCGGGTAGCAAGAGGTCGCGGAGCAGCGGGCATTTCTTTAAACGTATCAAAAATGATACGTTTGTCAAATGGGAATCTACAGGCACGGTGTCTGCGTAGTCTGAATCTTGGCTCCGTCGGACGATACAACCGAGGCACAGGGCGGTGCCGAGGAGGCACATCGTAGATGGCCCGAAGGGCGCAGCGAGCAGGGTGAGAGCAAGGCAAAGGTCGTCCCTCCAGGTTTTGAAATGCGCTGCCGCGCCTCAGGATTGGCAAAATCATGGGCAGCAAAATCATTTATTTTGGGATATGTGCAGTGGGCGGATCGACGGGGGGCAGTGCTGTCTGAAAAGAATTCCGCGCCGCCCGCGCTTGAAAAATGGGTCAGGCGAGGACGCTGACCCTCCAAGCAGTCGAAGCTCGGCGTTCCACGGGAGGGCCATCGTCCCGCATGGCCCAAATCTCAGCCGCGAAGCGGCGTCTCAGGATCGGCAAACCATGGACAGCCAACGGATTTTTAGACAGAATGAACAAAATTAACAAAATTGAGTTGAGCCGTTTGTCCCAGAAGAGGTGAAGAGTTCAGGCCATATCAAATCCTTTATCAGCTATTCCGATAATTCGGTTAATTGATTCGCTACGCTCACCCTTCGGGCTGCCTACAGCAGTCTTTCTCCGCTGCGCTCCGATTCTGTTAATTCTGTCCAAACCTTCTTCAAACGCTTCGTGGTGGATTCCGCCGGAGTTGCCTTTCCGTAGGCGGATCATCCTGTCTAAAAACCGCCACGCTGATCCTCTCTCATCGCAGGTTTTTCGGGTCAGAAGATCTTCCAGAAATCAAGCTTTATGTTGTTGTCATAAAGTTTAACCAGTTTTACGAACGGCGCAGATGCACGAACTGCAAATTCCGCGAACCGCGATGCCCCTCACCCCGGTTATCGCAAAGCCCCAATCGGGCATTTGATTTCTCGATAAAAAATCCCCCTCCCCTCTCTCCAAAAGAGCCCAAGTCCCAGGTTAAAATTCGCGGGCTGATTTTTATTTTGTCATGTTTTGTTTTTTTAATAGACAAATAAACATTTTGTCACATATTGGAGAACCAATGAAATCAGAGCCCCAGCAAAAAAGGCAAAACGGAGCGGCCCGAGCCCGCGCAATCCGGGCGCAGCTGACAGAGTCTGCATCGATTTCCATTACGGAAATGGCGGAGAAGTTAGGCGTGAGCGAAATGACGATTCGCCGGGATCTTGCGGATTTGGAGAAGAGCGCAGACGTGCGCCGAACACATGGCGGAGCCGTGGTAGCGGAGCGAATGGCGTTTGAGTTTAACTATCTCAGCCGGCAACGGGCCAATCTGAATGAGAAAAAGGCCATCGCCATCGAGGCCAGGAAACTCGTTGAGCCAGGTCAACGCCTCATTCTCGACACCGGCACGACGACACTGCAACTGGCAGCCCTCCTCAAGGATTGCCCCGACCTCACCGTCATCACTCCGAGCTTGGCGGTGGCATCCGAGCTTCAATTTTCAGAAAACATCAGCGTGGTTCTTCTTGGTGGTGTTTTGCACCGGGGCAGCCCGGACCTGACCGGCCCGGTGACGGAGCATTGTTTGGAGCTGTTTTCCGCTGACTGGGTTTTCCAAGGAGCAGAAGCTTTGGGTGACGATGGCAGCATTTACAATGTCGACCTGCAACTCGCTCAAGTTGATAAACTCATGAGGAAAAAAGCAACGAAGAGCTGCCTCTTGGCAGACAGCTCCAAGATGGGAAACACCGCCCTTGCCAAGACCGGGACGCTCTCGGACTTCGATGTTTTCATAACGAATCAATCGGCCCCTGCGGCCTATCTGGCCAAAGCCCGCAAAATGGCACGCCAAGTCATCATTGCACAGTAACAAAACTCTATATAACAAACACTAAACATAAAAACACATGAATACCGCACAAGACCAAACAGCCCCCTTTAACACGTTGGAGTGGGGAAAAACCGATCTCAACCTCTGCCCTAACATGGTCACCCCATCGCCCGGGCCAAAGTCCAAGGCGCTGCACGACCGATGCACCAAGCACTTCAAGGGGCTCAGCAGTCAAGTCAAACTGTTCCCCGTAAGCTTCGAGTCCGGAAAGGCCTGTGTGCTGCGGGATGTGGATGGAAATGATTACATCGACTTTTCCTCAGGTATCTATGTGACCACACTCGGGCATTGCCACCCGAAGATCAGCGAAGGTGTTGCGAAAGCGGCACACACGCTCATGAATGCCCATGATTTCACCACGCCGGTGAAAACCGAGCTGATGGAAAAGCTAGCCGAGGTTCTTCCAGGTGATCTCAATGGCTTCCAGCTCTATGATTCCGGAACGACAGCCGTCGAGGCCGGCATGCGGGTTCTTCGCGCGGCCACCGGAAAGAGTGAAATGCTGTCCTGCTTCTACGACTACCACGGCAAGTCCTACGGCGCCGTTTCACTCGGGCACATCCGCTCGCACGTCTACGGCCGCGTTCGCGCTCCAGGCGCCCACATGGTGCCACGCCCCGACCTCTATCGCCCGATGTGGTCAAAACCCGATGGCAGCATCGACACCGATGCCTACCTCGCCTTCTACGACCAATATCTGGACAAGGCCACCGTGGGCGATGTCGCCGGTTTCGTCCTCGAGCCAATCCAAGGCTGGGGGGGATCGGTGATTCCGCCAGATGATTTCTTCCCCAAGCTGCGGAAGTTCTGTGATGACCGAGGCCTTTTGATGATGATTGACGAGGTCCTGACAAGCTGGGGCCGGACAGGAAAGTGGCTCTGCATGGAGCATTGGGGCGTTGTGCCGGATATCGTTACCATCGGCAAAGGATTTGGAAATGGCTTCCCCGTGACGTGCGTGGCTGTAAGAGACAAATACAAAGAAAGCTTCGAAGCCATCTCCGCTTCCAGCAGTTACGGAGGCAATCCGATGGCCTGTGCGGCGGCACTCATATCCACCAAGGTGATCGAAGAGGAAAACCTCCTCGCTTGGGCCGAGCACCTCGGACGCGTCACCTTGGAGCGGATGCAAGGCATGAAGGAGCGCCACTCGATTATCGGAGACGTGCGAGCCAAGGGCTGCCTCATGGGCATCGAATTGGTGAAGGACCGGACGACCAAAGAACCCTTCGACAAAGCTGGAACTCTTGTTTATCAAAAAGCTTTTGCCAAAGGCCTTGCCTGGATTCCCGCAGGTCACATTCTGCGCATGAGCCCGCCGATCGTCATGGATGAGAAAACCCTCTTAAAGGGCCTCGACATGATCGAAGACGCCATCGCGGAAACTTCCAAAGAACTGGGCTACTCGAAATGAAATCCGACTTTGATTTCTCCCCGGCCAGCTTTGTTCCATTCCGGGACAAAGCCGCAGTGGAAAGGGTGCGCGCCATACCGCGCGCCAAGTTGACCGAGCATCCGAACCCCGATTTCCGTATCCGCATTTTGCCCGATGCCGAGATGGAGCCATTGTGGATCGCCGATATGTTCGAGCGCATTCGCCGCTCCTCCGAAGCAGGAGAGCGGTTTGTGATGATCGCTCCAAACCCTTGGCCCTCCTACGACAAGGTGGCGCGCTTGATCAACGAGCACCGCATTTCCTGCCACCATCTGCACACGTTCAACATGGACGAATACGCCAACGAGCATGGTGACATCGCCCCGGAGTCGTGGGCATTTGGATTTGGCCATGCCTTCAAGAAATTCTTCTACGCGAATATCGATGCGGATTTGCGTCCGCCCGAGAACCAAATTCACGGCCTCAGCAACGAAAACATCGCCCACTACGGGAAAATGCTCGCCGATCTAGGCGGCGCGGATATCTGCTACTCGGGACCCGGCTGGACCGGGCACCTGGCATTCATCGAGCCCGACGCCCCGGAATTTGCGGCGGCCTCCCTCGAAGAGTGGAAAAAAATGGGCCCCCGTGTTTGCACGCTGAGCCCCTTCACCATCGCGCAGAACTCGCTGCACGGATGCTTCGGCGCCAGCGGCGACCTCACTGCTGTGCCGCCCAAGGCAGCAACGATCGGTCCCGCCGAGGTGGTGGGTGCCAAGCACAGAATCGACATGCACGGCATCACCGTGGGCGGGGGATTTCATTCCTGGCAACGCCTCACATCGCGCCTTGTTCTCCACGGCCCAGTGACACCACTTGTTCCGGAATCCCTTTTGCAGACCCTGCGAACCGATGTGTGGGTCTCGGAGAGTATCGCCCAAGATATCGAAGTGCGCTGGGACTTGGGATACTAAAAGAATACCTGGTGTGCATGCCCGCTCCAAAATCACCACTGTGGGTGAGCCTTTTTGGGGTGCACTCCAAAAGCGCTGAACATTTTCACCACGAATTTCACGAATAAACACGAATAATACCGAAAACGGATTTTTGATCCGCCTACGGAAAGGCAGCTCCGGCGGGACGAGGCAGAATCGGAGCGGAGCGGAGAAAGACTGCTGCAGGCAGCCCGAAGGGTGAGCGCAGCGAATCAATTTGCATGAGGATCACGGTAATGTTGTAGCGGCGTCTCTATGAGCGCCGGAGTCGTTAACCATCGGCGGTCATAGACCGCCGCTACAGTAAGCAACTTGTTCTCCGTGTCCTCTGTGTCCTCGGTGGTTAAATCTGCTGAATTCGGGTTTAAGGTTCTGAAACCACCGAGCCGATGAAGAATTTACCTGAAGGTTCTTCCGCAGATCCACTAAAGAGGCCAAAAAGCATCAGCCCATCATCAAACTTGCTCACAGGAACCGACAGGGTAAATGCCTTGCCGCTTACTAAATTCAACGGGTTTCCGTTGAGCAGAAAGGTATAATTCATGGTGTCACCCTCGGTTGTCCACTCGACGCGAAGCTTGTAATTTTGCTCATTCTCAATCGCAGAAACTTCTGCGGTTTTGAGATTACCAATACGCAGCGCCATGGGGTTTTTGCCAACTTCCATAACCAAGCCCAAGAAACGCTCAGTATCAGGAAGATAGAAAGGTTTGCTGTCAGTTGGTCTTTCACCTTTCATCATGCCAAAATGAAAGGCACCCTCAACGAGACGGAATTGCATCTCAAAAGAACCTTTCGGCGGCAGGGTTTCTGGAAATGGCCCAATACGTATCCGAACAGGGAGATTTTTATCACCGGGCGTCACGTATAAAGCACGTTCTATTTCTGGAAATGGATTCACCGGGGTCGTGCCACTATCAACCGTTCCACCGGCAATCATATTGGAAATAACAACAAGGTTGCCATTTTGCCCGTAAGGAAGAGCAGTCGGAGGTCTATCGAGCGGGAGTTTACTCCATTCCTCGACCACATCGCCTGCGTAGGCCGCAGTATGGAACAGGGCACACAGCCCAAGAAGGGGGAGAATAGGATTTTTCAGACAGGATGTTATGGATTTCATGTTTTTGGTGTATTTATTTTGGGTTTAACAGCATTATGGGTTTTTTGTGAGAGATTTCAAGGGAAAAGACCGTTTCAATCATTTTGCTGGAGCTGGCGCACGCCTGCTTCAAAGTCTGATATCTCAAGGCATTGGTTGGTTTTTCTGGAACGTTCTGCCGCAAAGGCGAGAAGGTGGCTGTCGAGTGATTCCGCAACGGATGTCAGAACCTGGCGTTGGTTTCCACTGAGGATAGTCTCAACAAAATTTTGCATAATGGCGACATCGCCTCCGCTATGGGTTCCTCCGAGAGGCGGTGTGAGGACTTCGAAATCCCCCGTGGAGAATTTCCGGATCTCGATCGTCTTTTTAAAGGAATCGAGCTCGATCTCGCCATCCGTCAATTGGATGCGGGTGCGGCGGCGTTCGATGGCATTATGCCCAGTCATCGTGAAGCTTGCCGTGACTCCCCCTTCAAATTCAATGGAGCAGACCTGGTGATCGACCACATTATTATCGCAGTGGTAAACGCATCGTCCGAAACGACTGGTTTTAAGGAGCTCCATCAAATGTAGGCGGTCTTTGATGATGCCCATCTGGCGCAGGTAAGCGGGATCCGTGTTGGGGCGGAAATACGCGCGTTGAACATCGTATGGACAAGTTGCGGCAGCAGGGCAGCCATCCAAACAATACTTGGGGGCACCCGCAGGAGCGTTTTCACTCCGGAAATGAGAGAGCGAACCGAAAGAAGAAATGCGCAAGGGCTTGGCAGCGGTCAAATAAAGCAACAAGTCCATATCATGGCAGGACTTCGCTAAAATCATCGGAGTCAGCGCATCGTTGTTGAAATAGCCCCGCACATACGAGTGGGCCATGTGCTCGAAATCCAGATTCTCGCTATGCTCGATATTGACGACTTTGCCGTATTCCCCCGAAACCACGAGGCGCTTGAGGGTGCGGTAAAGTGGGGCATACCGCATTTGATGGCAAACCATGAACAGCCCCTCATGCTTTTTGGCGGTATCAGTCACCGCAATCACATCGAGAGCGTTCAGCCCCAATGGCTTTTCACACAAAACGGCGTAACCGGCCTCCAAGGCAAGCTCAATGGCCTCAGCGCGAACATTCTCTTGAGTGGCAATAATGAGCCCATCCGCAATCTTTCCAGGGTGCTTGGCAAAAAATTCCGCCACTGAGGAAAATTGTCGATCTTCAGGAATAGCATGTGCCGCAGAGAATGACGCGCGCCGGTCTGCATCCGGCTCCACCACAGCCACAAACTTGGCCCGATGGGGAAAATCAAGGGCGTATTGTCCAAAAATCCCTCTCCCACGGTTGCCTGCTCCGATCAGAACGATCGAGATGCTGGTTTTATTGTGACTCATTTCACAAATTCTATTTGCGAACAAAAATATTGGACATGTATTTTAGGTCAGTGAACTTGCGACCACTGGGTGAGAGCATATAGTGCTCCGGAGTGTTGCCAGCCATGCGCTGACGGCACACTTGGACACCCCATGGAAAATAAGGCGTGGGACGCTCGCCGGAGATCGTCTCGGCATCGATCCGCAACTCGACAGTCCATCGATCCGGATACTTCCGCACCGCTACATCACTCACCTTGTAAAACTCCGCCAGGTCTTCGAGTTTCTTGGTAATGCACTCATCCAAGACGACGCCCGCAGAATTCACGACGATCAATGGTCGAATGCCAGATGCCGTTTCCAATTGAATTTGGACCATATCATCGGCGTAAATCGACTGGGAATCAGGACTTTTGCAACTCTCACGAAGGTTGGCCATCTTGGGTTCACGGCACTCCACACCGATGATCAATGCCGAATTATCATTCATCCACCGAAAGGAAACCGAGGTTTCCACGTGCTGTGGTGTCTCACCCGTGATCATATCACGCAGCGGTAAAAAGGTGTAAGGCAACTGACGCCAGAAGTCTTTATCCAAGTCACCATCAATACGGGGTTGATCCTTACTTGTTTTGATCTGGATGTTGGGCCCAAGTCGCTTGAGTTTATCAAAAACCAGTTTGAGTGGTTCGATTTCGGCGAGGATGGCATCAATCCGTTTGGCATAAATGGAATCCCCGGCTTTTGCCTTCGCGCGGTTGAGGATCTCAAAATAACGATCCACATCTGCGGGCTTCAGAAACCCGCCCGAGGCTGTGATCTGCCTCGGCTCAGGACGCAACCAAACGGCTTCCGAAAATTCAAAAAACTCTTTCATCTCGGCCTTCGCCGGTCCGTAAAAAAGCTCGTAATATTCGTTGAGAACGGCTTGGACATCCAAGTTACGATCCCAACAGAGTTTGTTGTGCAAATACAACATAATGTGGGAAATCCACGGTCTGGCCATATTGGGTTTATTTTCAGATTTGGCAGCCAGCTCTTTGCTCCATCCGACTTCTGCCATAAAACCCAAGGCATGGTCGTAAAGACCATGGAAGTTTTCCTTCATCAGCTTGGTAAAGACAATCGGAACGGGCGGAAAATTATAATTGGGAGCATGTTGAAGATAATACTCCCAAATAATCAACTGGTCTTTGTTCACCATCTTGGAAATCCACTCATTGCGATCTTTCAACTCTTCATTCGGATTCATCCAAAAGGCACTTGTTTCGCAGAAAATAACGACCACATTCTCCGGAACTTTGGTGAGAGTCTTGGGCGCCTTTCGCGTAATGCCATACGCAAAAACGGTGAATTTTTTATTGGGATTTTTCGCCATAATTCGCTTGCGAAGATCCAGATTAAAATCCCAAGCATAATCGCTAAAGCGACCATACGAACCATACTCTGCCACGCGATCCCAACCCGCAGCCACATCCTCGTCATCCAGAAGTGACCAACCATCCGGTTGACCCAATCCCGCGTATTCGATGCCGGGAAAAAATTGATCGACAATTTCCAGATAGGAAACCATATCCGCCCTCAATCTTTCATTGTTCAGCCTGGGAACGCTATATTCCACCTTGCCTCCGACTTTTCCGTAATATTCCTGCGGCTGCTGGTTGGGATACATTTTCGTTGGTCCACTGACCGCGTGGTTGACAGGAACAAAGACCGATGCCCCCACCCCCATGGACTTCCACCAAAGGAATTCATCCTTCGAATTTCCAACTTTGCAGTCCGCGAAAATACGCACTGGGAACTCCGGCTCCTTCGTGAGGTTCTGGTCTTTGATTTGAATGGTGGGCAGCTTGGGCACGACCATACCCAGATCCGCCATGGGAGCATACCAGCGCATACCAAGTTGCTCAAGAAGAGCATATGCGGCATAAAGCGTTCCTGTCCCGTCCCCGGCATAAAACCCGAGATCGTCGCTGAAATCCCGGTAATCGATCATGGTCGGAAACCGCCACTTATGCCCGATCAACTTTTCCCAATATTCCGAACGCTGGTTTCTCGAAATATCTTTAAACTTTGAAAATGAAGTCGTGAAGAGGTCAAATTCACGACCGGCGAGAATGACATAATTCTTTTCCGCAACAATTTTGAAGCCGTCATCCTTGACGCCCTCCAGAGAGAAGCCCAGTTTTTTTGTCGCTTCACTCTCGCCGACATAAATGTGATTCTTTGCGGCATCCGTTGCTGTTTCGACAATAGGAATTTTGGCGCCAGAAATGCGTTCCAGATTGATCTGCAACTGCTGCGCAGCTGTTTGAACGCTCGGAGAAGCCTTGCTGGACAACACGATTTCAGACACCGCTTTGCCTTCGTTGACAAGCTCAACCGCATTGGAAGCAGAAGTCAGCGCGATAGCCACAATTAAGTTAGAATATAGGGTTTTCATAATTATTTTCTTACAAATATATTTGCCATGCATTTCAAATCTTTGAAGTTTGTCCCACTCGGTGAGAGCATAAAATACTCAGGAGCACTTCCCGCCATGCGTTGACGGCTAATGTTCGCTCCCCATGGCAAGAAGGGCGTCGGTCTTTCACCGGAAATCGGCTTCGCATCGATTTGAACTTCCGCCGTCCAACGGTCGGCATATTTCTTCACTGCGACTTTTGTGACTTTGTAGAAATTCGGGAGATCTTCGAGTCTTTGCGTAATACATTCGTCTAAAACAACACCTGCGGAATTAATGACGATCAGAGGACGAATCCCCGAGGCTGTCTCCAATGCAATCTCGACATTGTCATCTTTGTAAATCCCCAAGGAGTCTGCATCTTTGCAACTCTCGACCAATTTCTGCATTTTCGGCTCTTTGCATTCGATGCCGACAATCAACGAGGAATTGTCATTCATCCACCGAAACGAAACCAAAGTCTCCACATGTTGCGGAACTTCTCCAGTGAATATGTCCTTCAAAGGCAAAAAGGTGTATTGAAGTTTTCGCCAGAATGGCTTGTCGAGGTCCCCATCGATCACGGGTGTATCCGTGCTGGTTTGAATTTGGATATTGGGGCCGGTTCGCTTGAGCTTTTCAAAGAGAAGCTTCAAGGGTTTCATCTCTTCCGAGATAGAGGCAATGCGTTTTCCATAAATGGAATCACCCGCTTTGGCTTTTGCACGATTCAGGATTTCCTCGTAGCGGTCCACATCCTCTGGCTTGAGGAAACCGCCAGCAGCAGTGATCTGCCGGGCTTCCGGGCGCATCCACACCGATTCGGCAAAAGTATAAAATTCCTTCATCTCCGCTTTAGCCGGCCCAAAGTAGAGATCATAATATTCATTCAGAACGGCTTGTATGTCCAGATTACGATCCCAACAAAGGCGATTGTGCAGGTAAGTCATGAGGTGGGAAATGCCCGGACGGCGGAGCGAAATCTTATTTTGCGTTTCTTCCTCACTCTTTGACCAAGCCACTTCCGCATAAAATCCCACAATGTGATCATAAAGTGGCTTGAAGCTCTTTTGCATCATGTCGGTCCAAACCACGGGAACGGGAGGAAAATTGTAAGGCGGCGCGTGGTCAACATAGTATTCATAAATCAGGAGTTGACTCTTATCAGTCATCTTGGACTGCCACTCGGCCCGATCCTCCAATTCTATTGCCGCACTGGGGAACATCCCATTGGCTGCGTGTTGACAAAAGATCACCGACATATTCTCTGGGAGCATCTTCAACTGACTTGGCGGACGTCGGGTCGCATCGTAGGCCATAAATGTAAATTTCTTATTGGGATGTAATTTTAAAAACCTTGCACTCACATCTTCCACAAAGTCCCAAGCATAATCACTGAATCGCCCCTCCTTACCGCGCTCGGCCAGCTTATCCCAACCGGCGGCAGCGTCTCCACTATCCAAGGCGGACCAGCCATCGGGTTGTCCGATACAGGCATAGTCTATGTTAGGAAATGCCTTCTCAACAAAGTTAAGATACTCGACGGTATCGGCGCGTAATCTCTCATTGGAAAACTTTGGCGCTTCGTAATCGATCTTTCCCCCGACAATTCCATAGTATTCCTGTGGTTGCTGCTCAGGATTTATTTTCGTAGGTCCGCTCACGCTGTGGTAAATCGGGTAGAAAAAAGCTTCGCCGACCCCCATGGATTTATACCAGAGACACTCATCCTTGTAGCGACCGCTGCCATTGGCCATGATCCTGATCGGGAATTCAGGCTCACGCTTGATCGATTGCTCGCGGATGCTGATATCTTTCAGCTTGGGAATCACAAGTCCGATGTCGGGAATCGGGGAATACCACCGCATCCCTAATTGCCCAAGAAGATCATAAGCCCCGTAGAGCGTGCCTGTTCCATCCCATAGGTGAAAACCCAACGCCTTGTTGAAATCGCGCGTGTCGTAGATTGGGGGGCAACGCCATTTGTGTCCGGTGAACAATTCCCAATTGGCTTGCTGAGCGTTTCGATCTTGCGGAATGAAGTCGCGAAACGAGGCTGCGGAATGGTAAATCTCACGCCCGACAACAGCAACATAGTTTTTTTTAGCAACTATTTTAAAGCCATCATATTTAATATCATCAACCGATATTCCCAGTTTTTTTGTCTCTTCGCTCTGGCCGACGAATATCTGATTCTCCACTCCCGCAGTGGGCGCCGTGACGATGTTCAATTTTGCCCCCGACATGGATTCGAGGTGTCGCTGAATTTCCTCGCCTGCGGTTTTAACGCTCGGCGAGGCATTGACAGGCAGAACAATCTCGGCAACAGCTTGACCATTTTTTACAAGATCCACCGCATGAAGAAAAATGGGATGGGCTGTTAATAAACAGAAGAAGAGATAGGCTTTTTTCATTTGAAACGTAGAAACGGATTTTTAAATAGGATGGAAGGATTCACAGAAATGCCTTAAGGGGTGTTGGAGATTGCAAAAAACTCATCCTCTGTGCTCTCTGTGTCCTCTGTGGTTAAATCTGCTAAATTCAGGTTAATAATCAGCGTGCTGCTCCACTACCGATGGTGCTTGGCAAATGCTGCCAGAATTCCACCATCATCTTTGCTTTCCAATCCGGTCCCTCGACCGAGCGGAT
>JAPLTI010000142.1 GCA_026398285.1 Verrucomicrobiota bacterium | reverse complement strand
GATTCATCTGTGAGAAACGGATAAAAGAAGCCGATCGCATTGCTGCCGCCTCCCACGCAGGCGACGAGCAGGTCCGGCAGGCGTTCCTCGCGCTGGAGGATTTGGCGGCGGGTTTCGTCGCCTATGACGCGGTGAAAATCACGGACGATCATGGGATACGGATGCGAGCCAAGCGCGCTGCCCAGGATGTAATGGGTGTTTCGAACATTGGTAACCCAGTCGCGCATGGCTTCGTTGATCGCCTCCTTGAGTGTGGCTTGGCCTGCGGTGACGCCGATGACTTTCGCTCCGAGAAAACGCATGCGGGCGACATTGAGGGCTTGGCGTTCCATGTCCACCGCGCCCATGTAAATCGTGCACTCGAATCCAAATCGCGCGGCGGCTGTGGCGGTTGCGACGCCATGCTGGCCGGCACCGGTTTCCGCGATGATACGGGTTTTTCCCATGCGGCGGGCGAGCAAGATCTGGCCGATGGCGTTGTTGATCTTGTGGGCGCCGGTGTGGAGAAGGTCCTCGCGCTTGAGGTAGATTTTTGCCCCGCCGAGCTTCTGCGTGAGCCGTTCTGCGAAGTAGAGCGGAGTCGGACGACCACAAAAATCACCCAGCAACGCGGCGAGTTCCTTTCGAAATTCCGGATCCTTCCGCGCGGCATGGTATTCGTTTTCCAATTCGCGCAGGGCGGTCATCAGCGTCTCGGGAACAAACATCCCGCCGTATTGGCCGAAGTGGCCTCCGGCGTCGGGCAGGGCGGCGTCTGTAGCAGTGCTCATGAATAAAGTGTGGATGTTTTTCGCAAGCGGTGCAACACGCGCCCTTCAGATACGCCCAGTCGATTGCAAGGCGGCCGAGGTCGTTTGGATTTCGTTTTTGAAAAGCTTGGCCCAATCTTTGATGAAGCCCGGCACCCGGCAGGTCCAATTCTGGTCGCCGACTGCACCCGGCACATTGAAGCGCTCGCGCAGCGCAAAAACATCTGTGATCTGATGAACAGCGAGCCAGGAATTACAGGCGAAAAGACCCTTGATGAGTGCATCGTGGATTTCAGGCGTGTAGGCGCAGGGCACTTCGATATCCGCACGGCCGCAGAACTCGAGCAACTCGCGCATCTCGGCGACAACCCGCTCACGCGATTCCGGTTTATTAGCCGCTTCGTTCCAATCCTCCCAAAATTGCCTGACCGGCGGGTGATCGTGCGTGGCAAATGTGGCAAGGCTCAGCCGGGCATAATCGGCACCGAAAATCATCGCCCCGTTGCCACCACGCTCCCACTGCGGGATTTTAAAACCAGGGATGTCGAGAGCTTCCAAGGTCGGCCTGACATAAGGCGAAAGCTCGCCGAGATCCTCCGCGATGAGCCGATGCGGCCCCGTCTCCTCGAGAATCATGCGGAAGAGCATCTCGCCTTGCCTGCGGTTGTATTCGCGGTTCTCAGGCGTGCTGTCATCAAAGGGCACAAAGCCGGGTAACTGCCCGCCCGTGATTTCCTTGGCCTGCTCCGGCGTAAGATCAAGGAAGCGCGAGTTGTCTTGGGGACGCCAGGGAAAGCTATAGATGCGAAAAAAACCGAGCGCATGATCAACACGCAACAGGTGGAAAACCGAGCGCGCCGCTTCGAGTCGACGACGCCACCACGAAAAATTATCCCTCGCCATCGCCTGCCAGTTGTAGAGTGGGAACCCCCAATTCTGCCCCCACTTCTCCGTGAAGGGATCGGTTTTGAAAACCTTTTCCGGCGGGGCACCGCTCGAGCGCTGAAGATCAAAATTTTCAGGCTCCGCCCACACATCTGCACTGTAGAGACTCACGCCGACCGGGATGTCGCCCATCAGGGCCATGCCAAGCTTGTCGAATTCCGCGCGCACGGCACGCCATTGCGAATGAGCGACCCACTGGACATAGCTGAAAAAATCGACCTTCTCATGAAAAAGCTCCGCCTGCTTTTCATCCAACGCGGCCAACCACTCGCGCGCAGCCTTCGGGCTGCGGTGCTCTTCGGGCCAGTTGCTGGTCACCTCATCGTTGTTGTTCCAAGCGATCAGAGCTCGGAAGAACGCATAGGGTTCGAGCCACTCGCTTTCGGCTTGCTGGAAAGCCTCGAACTCTGCGAGCCGCGCCCGGCTTCCCTTCGCACTCCGGAAATTTTTGTAACCCAGAGCGAGCAGTTCCCGCTTGAGCGCCTTCACAGCGCCATAGCGCACAGGCCCCTCGCGCAACGCGGCAACATCGTGTTTTTCTGTAACACGCACAAAATCCTTCTCCGCGACATCCGGCAACCACTGCGGGCTCACGGACAGCGTCACAGGCTCGTAGGCGATCGAACTGATGATATTGTAGGGACTGTGATCTGACCCCGTTTCGTTGACGGGCAGAATCTGAATCAGCCGGAAACCTTTTTCCGAAGCCCATGCCGCGAGCTCGACGAGCGTTTCCGTGTCGCCGATGCCGATATCATTCGCCCCCCGAATGGCACTCAGAGGCGTGAGGATGCCGCCGATTTTTTGTTCCGGCGAAAGGGTGGAAGCGGTGGATGTCATAGAGTATCTGGTTTGGAATTGTCCGTGTCTTGCGTGCAACGCGCCTCCAAGGCCTCGCGTGTCAGAACATGACGTGCACCGCATCGCGGACAGGTGACCTTGAGCGAGGCGTCGCCGCCAAAAAGCCCGTCCGCCTCGCGCTGGAAAACAGGCGCAATAAAATCCAGCATCCGCTCCTGATCGCAGCCGCAGGAAAATGTGAACTGCCGTTTCTCAAGGAGAGATAACTCGACACTCTGATCCAATGTCCGGACACCCTCCGTTGTGAGGCTCTGCAGCCACTCCAGATCGCAATCCGGTTGCGCGGCGACCATCACGATATCTTCCTCATCATGCCGGAAAAACCGCACGGGTCGCTGCTCGCTTCGCTCGTAGAAAATCTCCACCGCTGCAAAAACCGAGCCGGCTTCAAAATCCACCGCACTCCGCCGTGGCGACTTCAAATCCTCCACGACATCCGAGTAAAACATCCCTTTATCGATGGGCGCGGCATCCTCCATGATCACTCGCGCCACGACCGTTCCAGTATTGTTGTCACCCGCCGCAAAAATATTCGCTCGCGGGGTTGGGAATTTGATCGTCCACGCACAGGCCTCCCGCCAAGGACGGCTCGCACAGTGAAGCGTCACCGCAGCGAGCGCGTCACGCCCGAGGTCCTCCACCTCCGCAGGCATATCGATGCCGTAATCCAGCCGGTGCAAATACCAGGAAGCATACAGCTCCGAGAAATCAGCCCGCACAACGAGAGCGTTCTTTCCCCTGGCAAAATAAGTGCGGACCTCAATGTCGGATTCGTTCATTTGGCTCGAAAACCAACCGCTCTGGTATTGCCCGCGATCTCCCGCAGGCCTTAGCCGACGGCCTTGAGAAGAATCGTGGCATTGTGGCCGCCGAATCCAAAGGAATTGCTCATCACGCAAAAGAGCTTCGCCTCGCGCGCCACATTCGGCACGCAGTCGAGGTCGCACTCGGGGTCGGGATTTTCCAAATTGATTGTTGGCGGAATGAGACCATTTTTGATGGCCAGCGCGCTGGCAGCCAATTCCACGCCGCCGGCAGCTCCAAGCAAGTGGCCGGTAGTCGATTTTGTCGCACTCACAGCGACTTTGCGCGCATGGTCGCCAAGGGCCAGCTTGATGGCCCGGGTCTCGCAGATGTCACCGAGGCCTGTGGATGTCGCATGGGCGTTGATGTAATCCACTTGTTCGGGCGTCACCTTCGCATGGCGCATGGCAATGGTCATCGCGCGCGCAGCACCCTCGCCCTCGGGCATCGGAGCAGTCATGTGATAGGCATCTGCCGTGCAACCGTAGCCGGCGAGTTCACAGTAAATTTTGGCTCCGCGTTTTTTCGCATGCTCGTATTCCTCGAGCACCACAATGCCCGCGCCTTCGCTCATGACAAAGCCGTCGCGGTCTTTGTCGAACGGACGACAGGCCTTCTGCGGGTCGTCATTCCGGCAGCTCAGCGCCTTCATGGAGGCGAATCCAGCAATACCAAGTGGCGTGATCGTCGCCTCGGCGCCGCCCGCGATGAACGCATCCGCGTCACCGAATTTGATGATGCGCCAAGCCTCGCCAAGCGAGTTGTTCGCCGTCGCACAGGCAGTGACGATGCACATGTTCGGCCCGCGCAGGTCGTATTCCATCGACACCATGCCGCTAGCCATATTTGAAATCATCATTGCAATCGTAAACGGCGACACACGCGAGGGCCCGCGATCCGCCAAGCGGTGCGCCTCCTCCTCCATGCTGTAGAGACCGCCAATGCCGCTGCCGATCATCACGCCAAATCGAGTGCGATCCACGGTTTCAAGGTCAATGCCGGAGTCTTCGAGAGCCATCTTAGTCCCAGCCATCGCGAATTGCGTGAAGCGGTCCGTGCGCTTCACCGTCTTGGGGTTTTTAAAATACTTCACCGCCTCGAAATTCTTCACTTCGCCGGCGATTTTGCAGTCATAGGCCGTCGAATCGAAGGCTTCGAAACGCCCTATGCCACTGCGTCCTTTGATAAGGGATTCCCAGAATGTTTCCAAA
>JAPLTI010000015.1 GCA_026398285.1 Verrucomicrobiota bacterium | reverse complement strand
CGTCGAAGGCAACTATCCGAACTACCGCCAGGTCATCCCCGGTGAGGCCAAGGAGCGCATCCCTCTCGAGCGCGAGGCCCTGCTGAATTGCGTTCGCCGCGTCTCACTGCTCAGCAGCGACAAGACCAGTTCGCTTCGCCTGTCCTTCACAAAAAATAATCTCGATATCACGGCCACCACTCCCGAAGTCGGGGAAGCCAAGGAATCCATGTCCGTCAATTATCGTGGACGCGACATCGCGATCGCATTCAATCCCGAGTTTCTCATGGATCCGCTTCGCAGCCTCCCGAATGACGAAGTTTACCTTGAGCTGATTGATGAGATGAGCCCCGGTGTTATTAAAATCCAGACGCCGTTCCTCTATGTGATCATGCCAATGCGCGTTTCGGCGTGACCTCCGCCTCGCATAAATGGGGCATTGATCTTGGGGGAACAAAAATCGAGGGAGTCATCATGGACTCTTCTCGTCCGGGGGAATCCCTTTTTCGCCTCCGTCGCGAAACCGGTGCATCCCATGGTTACGAACACATTCTTTCTCAAATAGAGGGAGTGATCTCAGACCTCGAGTCTTCTTCAGGTCTTACTCGGCCGCCAAAGATCGGAATCGGCACACCCGGTGCGATGGAACCATCCAGTGGCCGACTGAAAAATTCCAATACAACCTGCTTGAACGATCAGCCGATCCTTCAGGATTTGGAGCGCTTGACCGGCAGCCAGATTTTGATGGCAAATGACGCCAACTGCTTTGCCCTCGCGGAGGCCCTCATCGGAGCGGCAGCCGGTGCGAGTGTGGTCTTTGGAGTCATTCTGGGAACCGGTGTTGGCGGCGGGGTCGTTGTCAACGGCCACATACTCCCCGGCTTGCATGGAATCGGCGGCGAGTGGGGGCACAACCCGCTTCGTGGAGAATCGCATCCCTGTTACTGCGGTCGCTCGGGTTGCATCGAGGGAGTCATTGCCGGTCCATCCCTGGAGCGTTTCTACCGCGAGCAGGGCGGCGATGCCGTGCGACTGCCGGAAATCTCTCTCCGTGCCCAGGCGGGCGAAAAACTCGCTATCCAAACACTCGAGCGCCTGCGGGAGAAGTTTGCGGAGTCCATCGCAGCGGTGATTAACATTCTGGATCCCGATGCCATCATCCTCGGAGGCGGCGTAGGAAATCTCCCGTTGCTCTACGAGGCTCGCACGAGGGAGAGTGTGCTGGCCCACATTTTCAACAAGGAACTCCGCACCCGCATCCTGCCTCCCACTCTCGGGGACAGCGCTGGCGTGTTTGGCGCTGCCTTGTTGGTCGATTGAGTCTTACTCAGACTTGCGGGCACGGCGCGCGTCGATAAACGACTTCACGCAGAGCACCAAAAAGACCAGGCATACAACGCCCATGGCGATTTGCATTCCGGACGCGAGTGGGCGCTCGGCCGTTCCAGCAATCAGTGCTCCCAGCTTCGGAAGGCCCATGCCCAGACCGCCCAGCGTGCCGAGCAAGCCTACCAAAGCCGCCACATGCATGAGGTGCATCCGAATTTTAGGAGCAAAAACAGAGATCAGCCCGGACAGGAAAATGATCGTTCCAAATCCGGTCGGGATCAGAGACGTGTAGGCCCCTGAGGCCACAAAGGCACCAAATCCCATCGCGTTGAGAATAATTCCAAAAACTATAGCAAGTGTAGGCATGCCGCGGAAGCTGGCGGGAAAGACTGCATAAAGCAAGTGTGAAACGGAAATGTGAGACGGAGAACAGGCCTCGGTGCTTCACGGTGGCCCTGGCATCGTCACCCCTTCGCGGTCTTTCCATTCTGTCGTTCTTTGTTCACTTGGATCATTGCATCGGTGAGGCGTCCTTGGAGTCCGGTGGAGTGGGTGTTGTCGATGATGATGACCAGCGGTTTGCCATCCGGTTGGGTGATTCGCCACACGGTTCGCACACCGAAAACATAGTCTGGCACGATGTAGTTCTCTTCTGTGCCGAGCCGCTCCGTGCTTGGCCAGAACGGGTATTCCTCCAGCACGACATGCACCTTTTGCTTGGGGTGGAATCGCTCCAGAACATTCGCTTTTTTCCACTGCGGCGATTCGTTGATGTCGGGAATCTTTGCCAATTCCTCGACCGTCATTTCCTTCAACTCCCATCCTGTTCTATGAATAGTCCAGCAAAACGCCCTGGGGTTAGTCCAAGTGTCGCATGGCCAAGTGGAAACCCGTATAAACATAAATTCGGCGTCTTTGCTTCAAATGAACGACTGTCATGAAAATCGAGGTGGCCTCAGGTTGAGGCGAAAAGCAATTTTAGGAGCGTCGGATTCCTATCCGGACCCAAATTTCTGATTGAGCGCAGGGGGACGGGGGGGGGATCGATTTTCCAGCCGCTTTCGGCAAGAGGGATTTGCACCGACTTGGGAAACGCTTTGCCGAACGTGTGGTATCGGTCTCTCACCTGGGGCCCTCTGAAAGCAGCCAAGTGCGAAAAAACGGGCTGAAAAACCGGTAGCCCTTGGAATCCCGAAATACCAAGCCTTCATTTTCCAAACGCATCAATGATTTGGTCACCGATGAAGGCTGGCTGATGCCTGAGACTTTTAGGAAGGATTTCGAAGTTGGCTGCTCACCTCTGGTTTTTGCCAGGCCCAAAAGGACGCGAACCTGCCCCGGAGTGAGAAGGTCGATGATCCGGGAGTTCGATTCCCTCTCTGCTTGGTGAATTCGCTCAAGTCCCCGCCCCACCGCACTCACATCAATGACCTCCCCGGCGTCCGTGGTATTCCAAATTTGAGAGCATAATTGTTGCACATCGCCCGTGATGTCGTTCGCCAACTCGAAGACTCTTTCGATGGCTGCGTCCTCGATATCACGCCGACCAGTGGCGAATTTCTTCCGAAGGTAAATGGCATAAGTTTCGCGTGGGATCGGCCCGACCGACACCGAAGCCGCCGACTTGAAAAATGGCTGCTTGGGGTCGTTGAAAATGGCGTCCATCTGATTCCGGATGCTTCCGAGATAGAAATATGTGACTGCAGGTTGCAGTTGGATTGCTCCCCGGAGCGTTGCCATCACCTCCCTGTGCTCCGCAAGTTGGAGCAACGCTTGAAACTCGTCGAGCACCACCACCAATGGCCGCTTCTTTCCCTCCTCTCCAATCGGTTCAAGCACACGCTCCAGCGAACGCGGCGTGAATTCCCGACCCGACGCCAAATCCACCGAGAAAGTGGGATGTCCCGTCTGTGGATCGATGGTTGCCTGTGGACGCATCTGAGCAAACCCGCTCAAAATGGTTTTCAATGACAGGCCCATCCGGCTCTGTGAGGCAAGAAACGCCTCTGAAATCGCCTCCGCCAAGCTCGTTAGGCTACTCTTCCCCCAGCAATTGACCAGCATCCAACTCACCCCCTTTTCCGCCCGGATCGCCTCTAAAACTCCCGAAGTCTTTCCCATTCGCCGACCACCGCGAATCACGCAATTCTGCCGTGACCGGATATGCGCCCTCAACTCGTTCATCAAGTCCGGGCGCGGGCAGAAGTCCCCGCCTGACACAACAACTCCATGCTGAAAAGGATTCATTCTATAACAAGCATTACGCTGCTGGCGTAATGCTGCAAGGGAAAAATGTTTTCAGTTTAACATTTCAGCGAAGACCTCCGACCCGCTCTGGAAGGTATTCACCCCTGGGGCATTTGAAATCGCAAGCGATGCCGTAAAGAAGATCGTCCGAAGGCTCGCATCAAAGCAGCCGAAGCTGGAATTCAACGACCTGATCGGAGTCGTCTCCGAGAGAACAGCAGTCATCGATTTGATAACACGAGTTGTCTCCGAGAGAACAGCAGTCATCGATTTGATAACACGAGTTGTCTCCGAGAGAACAGCAGTCATCGA
>JAPLTI010000305.1 GCA_026398285.1 Verrucomicrobiota bacterium | reverse complement strand
CATGACTCCACTCCGAGAAAGTGCGGCAGAATTTATCAACGCCAGTTTCCTTCGCCAACTTGGATACCAGATGGCAGGGAATCAAATTGCAAAGCTGCCGGAAACCGCTGAACTTTGCAGCCGATGGACGGGGGTGTTTTGTTTTTTTCATAGCCTGCCAAGTGGCAGGTTTCAAACATCCCGTCCATCTCCCCTTGAGGGTCAATTTTTTTATCTATGGGATGGCTGTGAATTAAGTTTGTAAGTTTTAAGATTCATGTTTTTGCTTTTCTCGGCCAAATCTATGCTTCAACAGAAATGATGTCTTCTTTCCGTCTTCATACTTCATACTTTGCACTTCTGGCATTTCTGGTCTTTTCTGCCGTTTCGTGCGCTCCTCGGCGTGAGTTTGTCCGTTTTGAGGATGCTGGCACATTCCGACCCGGGCCGGGGCAGGGCGATCGGCGAGTTGGTCCACCCGATGGCGAGTATGATTCCTATGAACTGATCGACCACAACGCACCGAGCCAAGGAATCGCGCCGATGTATCAAGGCTATCAGCAACCAGCTTACAATGGCGGCTACCCGCAGGTGGTCGAAACCTACGATCCCTATGGAAATCCCCAGCGCGTCATCATTCCTAACCCCTGGTGAGCGATCGAAAACGCAAAAAACCATTCTTTCAACGAACGGTCGTTTTGCACGGTCGAACGGCGATTATTTCACCTTGAGCGGCTGTTTTTTATTCGCAAAATGTTGATTAACAGTGTCGCAAATTTGACCTGAAAAAAATCCCCCTTACCATGTTTCCAACCCTGCAAACTCTATGAAAAAAACCATACTCCTCGTCTCCGCCATCACCCTCGCCTTGGGAACCCTCGCACAAGCCGGTTCCTGGGGATTCACACTCGGCGATGGCTCCGGCCTCTACTACAACAATAACAAGCGCCAATGCGCCCCCGTTTACACTGCGCCTGTCTATGCTGCGCCCGCGCCGGTCTATTACACGCGTCCTGTGACCTATTATCAGCCGCAGACGGTTTACATGCAGCCCTACCAGCAGGTGCGCCCCGCACCGGTTTACTACTCACAACCGACCGTGATCTACAGCCAACAACCCGTGATTTACCGCGAATCCTACGGCAACTGCGGCAATCGCCAGCGTGTGAGCTATCCGAACCGTTGGTAATCCCCATCCCGAGTTCATGAAAAAAACCCTCGCCGCAACTCTTCTGCTCACCACCATGTCACTCCACGCCGACGGCATCATCGCCGTCCTCAAAAATCCCTCCTCCGTCGAACGCCGCGATGCCAAGACGGGTTCGTTCAAAGGCTCGATCTCCGTGAGCAATGCGATTTCCGTCGGCTGCGATGGCGAAACGATTGCCGTGCTTTTGGCAAATGGAACCCTGAACCGCTACAACGCCCAGACCGGTTCCTTCCAAGGTTCCATCTCGGTCAGCGGCAAGCCCACAGCCGTCCAAGTAAGCGGTGGAGTCATCGCCGTGACCACCGAGCGCAGCTTGAATCGCTACAACGCAAAAAGCGGCTCGTATATGGGTTCGAGTTCGCTGTAGTTTCTTCGCCTCTTTTTGACCTATGAAAAAAACCCTCCTTTCGTTGATCTGCCTGGCCGGCTCGGCATTCCTGACTTCGTGCACCACAATCACAGTGGACGCACCGCAACCCGCCGAGTTGAGCTTGGGCCGTGGCGCGCGGGTTTCGATCGTGCCAGAAGCCGGTTCCGATGCCGGTGAGATGGCGCACGCGTTGTTCCAGCTTTTTGCCAACCAAGGATACTATCAACTCGTGGACCGAGCGAATCTCGGCCAGACGATCAATGAGCGGCAGTTTCAAAACATGAGCTTCGTGGAAAATCGCGGCGGCGGTCGGATCAAAGGAGTGGACGCATTCATCTATCTCCAAGCCGAGGGCCTGTCTGGTTCGACCAGCGATTCGAGTTCCTACACCTACAACGGGAACACCTTCACTTCCTACAACACGAAAACGACCGCCAACTACATCGCCAATTACCGTGCTGTCCTGACCTCCTCCTCGCAGATCGCTGGTGGTCGCCGCATCGAGTTGAGCGACTCGCAGTCGGCATTCTCGTCGGATGGCTACCCCGCCGCCCCCGATCCGTATCCGATGATTCAAAAAATGCGGAACAAGGCAGCAGAGCAGATTTTTTCGAGCCTGCATCCGAGTGTGTTGAAAATCCGGCGCGTCATTGGCAGCACCAAGAGCCTCGCCTCTAAGGAGGCCGTCCGACTCGCAAATGCCAGTCTCTGGCGCGAAGCCACAGCATCCGCCGAACGCGGTGTGCAGGAGATGCCCGCCGACCCCGAGGCCAGATACATCCTGGCGATTATCTATCAGGGAACAGGCCGCTACGCCGATGCCGAGGGCGTCTTGAAAGAACTCATCGCCATGTCTCCAAATGGAAAATACTCCAGCGCCTTGCGTGAAAACCAGGCCGTGTGGGCAAATGCCGCCCGCTTCCAGCAGCAGATGTGATCAGAAATTAACCACGGAGAACAGAGGACACAGAGTGGAAAATAGGGGTAACTTTTTCAGATCAGTTTTTTTACGCACTCTTATCGCATTTGCGCTTGCCTGCCTCACGACTCACAGCGTCCAAGCCCGCGATCCCGCACTGGCAGTGATTGCGGAAGATTTAAGCGGTGAGACAGACTCTGGCGGGCTTGAGATGGTGGAGTCCCTTGCCGAGGCGGGAGTCATGGAAACCGATGGCGTCTCGCTCGTGAGTCGCCGCCATCTGGAGAAAATCCTCGCCGAGCAAGGCCTCGCCTACAACAACATCGTCAATGACCGTGCCCGTCTCGGCCACCTCGCTGGAGCGGATCTTTTGCTCGTTGTGAGCATCACAAAAAACCGCATCACGCAGACCCGCGAGAGCGTTTCAGCCTATGGCATGACGGAAAACATCGTCCGCAGCCGCAGCGATGCGGGCATCACCGTCAAGGCCCTCGAAGTCGAAAGCGGACGGATCGTCGCACAGAGACAGTTTGTGAAACGCACAGACAACCGCCGTGCCTTGGATGCCTGCGCCGCCGAGATGAAATCTGCTTTGTCTAAAATCCCCTTCGGCGACCTCTCTGCCTCCCGAAATGAAGAGCTTCCGCGCCACAAGGTGCTCATCAAACCAACCTCCGGTGGACAAGAACTCCAAGGCCTCGATCTCTTCATCGACGGCAACTTCGTCGGCAACACACCGATCACCACCGATGTGGAGGAAGGCGTCCGCGAAGTCTCCCTGCGCCAAGGAGGAAGAAACCTCTGGAGCAACCGCGTCCAGGTGCTCAAAGAAATCTGGCTCACACCCGAACTCGGCTCACGCTGAAAGGCGAGGGGAGTATCTCAGGAGGGCTACACCCTGTAGCTGCATAGAGCGACGGTGGACTGCCACAGCGGCTTCGCCGCCTTTCAGGTTCTCAGATTTCACCCTTTCAGCGTATCCACCTTGCCACGCTGTAGCCCAGCAAGGGCGGACTCGTCACTCGCCATTATACTCCCCCCGCTTTTCGACCGTTCAGCAGGCGAATTCAAGCGCTCCTTGAATTGCCTGTTTACGCGCACGGGATGGATTTTCAAAAAATCCAGGAAATGTGGAAGAGTAAGGTCGTTGCCGCTCCTGCGGTAGTTTCACATTGGGTGATGAGGGGCGGGTAAAATCATTTTTAAGGCTGGGGTGGTGGTGCCGACGGGGACGTCAGCGTTCCCGTGGGGGAGCGTGGATTGGCAACCTCAGCCTTGCGGTGATAGGAATTTTATAATAATCACGCCGCTAATGATTAGTGCCATTCCCAGAATGCTTGGCGCGTCGAGTTTTTGATTGTAGAGGAGCCAGGCGACGATGCTGATGATCACGGTGCCGACACCCGACCATATGGCGTAGGCGGTGCCGACTTGCATGGTGCGGAGGGTCAAGGAGAGAAAGTAAAATGCTGTTCCGTATCCGAATACAACAATCAGCGAGGGGATGAGGCGGGTGAAACCTTCGGCGGCCTTGAGTGAGGAGGTGGCGATGACTTCGGCAAGGATTGCTATAGAAAGGTAGAGCCACTGCATGGGAATATTTTCCGTATTTTAAGCGTTCCTTGCGTTTGTTTTATGCGAATTTTTTCTGCTCTTTAGCGATGAGCATGTAGAGGGAGGGGACGATGAGGAGGGTGAAGATGGTGCCAATGGTCATTCCGCCGACGAGGACGAGGCCGATGGAATTGCGGGCGGCGGCGCCGGCTCCGGTCACGAGGATGAGGGGGAAGTGGCCGAACACGGTGGCCAGGCTGGTCATGAGGATGGGGCGGAGGCGGGTGAGGGTGGCGCTGCGGACGGCTTCGAGTTTCGAGTGACCTTCGTGTTGCATGTGGTTCGCGAATTCCACAATGAGGATGCCATTTTTGGCGATGAGGCCGATGAGGGTTACCAGGCCGATCTGTGAGTAGATGTTCATCGTGGTGGTCCATCCATTGGTCCAAAATGGGACATCCGGTGCGGGCATTTTCAGGAAGGTGAAAATGAGGGCGCCGAACATGGCGAGGGGGACGGAGCCGAGGAGGATGATGAATGGGTCGCGGAAGCTGTTGAACTGGGCGGAGAGGACGAGAAAAATCATCACAATGGCGAGGGCGAAGGTGAAAAGGAACTTGGCAGGGCCCTCGGCGCGGAGTTGGCGGGATTCGCCGGTGTAGTCGAGAATGTAGCCTCGGGGCAGAATCTTGGCGGCTTCGTCTTCGAGGAATTTCAGCGCTTGGTCGAGCGGGACGATGGCGACACCGCTGAGCTTGACAGCGTTCATTTGCTGGAAACGCTGGAGGTTGCGCGGCTCCACCTTGTTTTTCACGGTCGCGACGGTGGAAAGGGGAATGAGTTCGCCTTTGGGGCCTCGGATGCGGATGTCGAGGAGTTGGTCCTCGTTGAGTCGCCCAAGGCGGGTGATCTGCGGGATGACCTTGTAGCTGCGGCCATCCATGTTGAAGCGGTTCACAAAATTTCCGCCTGCGGCGGCGGAGAGTTCGGCTCCGACTTGCGCGAGGTCCAGGCCGAGAGCGGCGACCTTGTCACGGTCGATGACGAACTCGGCCTGCGGCCTGTCAAATTTCACGCTGACGATTGGCGGGAAGGCGAATTTACCGCTGGCCACGGCCTTGAGCTTGAGTTGCTCGACGAATTCGAGGATGCGCTCGGTATCGGCGGTGGATGCCACAACGATCTCGACAGGGAAGTCGCCGCCGCCGGGCAAGGCGGGGGGAACGACGGCAAAGGAACTCACGCCGGGCACCTTGCCGAGGCCGGCTTGAACCTCGTGTGTCATGTCAAAGACGGTCCGGTCGCGCTGAGTCCAGCTTTTCAGGCCCATGCCGGAGAAGCCGCCGAATGTCTGGGTGATCTGGAATGTGTAGGCGGTCTCAGGGAAGCTCTGGAAAACCTTGTTCACCTCGGTGGCATGGACAGACATCTGGTCGATGGAGGCATTCGACGGCGTGTCGAGGATTCCGAAAATAACGCCCTGGTCCTCATTTGGGGCGAGTTCTTTCGGCGACTGGGTGTAGAGGAGCACCGTGACCAGGGTGAGAATGATCCATGCGGTGTAAACGGCCGGGCGGGCGCCGAGCGTGGCATCAAGGATACGGGCGTAGAAGGAGCGGATTTTTTCAAAGGTGGCATTGATATGGCGCGGCAGCCAGGCGTCCTCGGAGCGCGGCGTGAGCAACTTCGAGGACATCATCGGTGAAAGCGTGAGCGCGACGATGCCAGAGACAAGCACGGCCCCGGCGAGCGTGAAGGCGAACTCGCGGAAGAGCGTTCCCGTGAGACCGCCTTGCAGGCCGATGGGTGCGTAGACGGCGGCCAAGGTGAGCGTCATGGCCACGATGGGCCCGAAGAGCTCGCGCGCGCTGAGGATGGCGGCATCAAACGGCGACTTCCCCTCGCGCATGTGGCGCTCGACATTTTCCACCATGACGATGGCATCATCGACCACAATTCCCACGCTCAGGACAATGGCCAAGAGGGTGAGCAAATTGATGGTGAAGCCAAAAATCTGCATGAGAAAAACGGCTCCGATGAGGGAAATGGGAATGGCCACCACGGGCACCAGCACGGAACGCAGGGATCCCAGGAAAAGAAAAATAACAACTATGACGATGAGGAGTGTCTCACCGAGCGTCTTCACGACCTCCTTGATCGCGTCTTCGATATAAACGGTGCCGTCGTAGGCAATGCCTGCCTGGAGGCCGGTGGGAAGGTCTTTTTCGATTTCCTTCATCTCGCTGCGGACGCGTTTGATGACATCCAGCGAGTTGGCATTCGGCAGTGGCCAGATGCCCATGAAGACGGCCGTCTCGCCGCTGAAGCGCACCTCGGTGTCGTAGTCCTCCGCGCCGAGCGAGATATTCGCGATGTCCTCGAGGCGAATGAAACGCTCGCCATCCTTGCGCACTACGAGGCGGCGGAATTCGTCGACTGAGGTGAGGTTGGTATCCGCCGTGAGATCGACTTGGATCCATGAGCCTTTGGTTTGGCCGACGGCGGAGAGGTAGTTGTTCGCAGCGAGGGCGGCGCGGACATCCGAGGGGCTCACGCCCAGCGAGGCCATGCGAACAGGGTCGAGCCAGATGCGCATGGCGAAGGTGCGGGCCCCGAGAATGTCCGCGCGCTGCACACCGGGGAGGGCGGTGAGGCGCGGTTGGACCGAGCGCACGAGGTAGTCGGTGATTTCGTTTTGCTTGAGGATGCTGGAGGTGAATCGCAGATAGGCCGAGGCG
Source organism: Verrucomicrobiota bacterium (assembly GCA_026398285.1). GTDB lineage: Bacteria > Verrucomicrobiota > Verrucomicrobiia > Chthoniobacterales > Terrimicrobiaceae > UBA967. The sequence continues at coordinate 786 of JAPLTI010000305.1, read as the reverse complement.
AAGCGGGAGTCTGCGGTTTCAATATTGATGACCGGCACCTCGGCTTCCGGCGGAAGGTCGCCTCGGACTTGGTTCACCTTCGAGCTGATCTCGGCAAGGGCCTTATTGGCGTCATAGTTCAGGCGCAGCCTAGCTTGGATGGTCGAGAGCCCCTGCGAACTCGTCGAGTCGATGTAGTCGATGCCATCCGCTGCTGCGATGGCGCGTTCGAGCGGCGTGGTGATAAATCCCCGCACGAGCTTTGCATTTGCTCCGATGTAGGCCGTGGTGACCGTGACAATGGCATTCTCACTGCGCGGGTATTGGCGAACATTCAGCGAGCCGATGGATTGGAAACCTGCCACGAGGATGACGAAGGTCACCACAAGGGAAAGGACCGGCTTGCGAATGAAGATATCGGTGAAATTCATGGAGCGGGTCGCCTTGGTTTACTTCTCGGCAGGCGTGGGCTTGGCGGAGGAGGGGAGGCTGGATTCGCCTGCGACGACATGGGAGCCGTTGCGAAGTTTGAAGCCGCCGATGGTCACAATGCGCTCGCCGGCGGAGAGGCCTTCTTCGATAGCCACCAGATCGCCTTCGCGCTGACCAAGACGAATGAATTTCTGATGAGCCTCAAGCCGGGGACCTTTCTTGTTCTCGACCTCCGTCACGACAAAAACCGAGTCGCCATAGGGGGCGAAAATCACAGCCGTGGCGGGAATGACAACGCGCTCGAAGGTGCCTGGCACAAGAACCGAGACGGCGACAAACATCCCTTGGCGCAGCGCGCCGTCGTGGTTTTGGAGA
>JAPLTI010000226.1 GCA_026398285.1 Verrucomicrobiota bacterium | reverse complement strand
CGTAGGTGTCTGGACCGTGTCTCAGTTCCAGTGTGGCTGGTCGTCCTCTCAGACCAGCTACCCGTCATTGCCTTGGTGAGCCGTTACCTCACCAACTAGCTGATAGGCCGCGAGCTCATCAGGAAGCGTCTTGCGACTTTGACTTCGGAAAGATGTCTTCCCTTGTCATATGCGGTATTAATTCGCCTTTCGGCGAGCTATCCCCCACTTCCCGGCAGATTACTCACGTGTTACGCACCCGTTCGCCACTGGATTTAGCGTGTATTACTACAAACTAAACCCCGTTCGACTTGCATGTCTTATCCACGCCGCCAGCGTTCGTTCTGAGCCAGAATCAAACTCTCCGTTGAAAAGTTTGTCCCTCGCGCTAAACGAGGGAAATTTTTTCTGACTAATCATGTTTGCAGACCTGTGAGACAGGTTCTGCAGTATGTTGTCGAAGCTTTAAAAAACAAAATCGACGAGAAACGCACAATTCAGCAATTGCTGTATAATTGTCATTTCTATATATTCTATATATTGCGTTCTGAATTTTACCGACTGCGGCAAAATTCGAATTGGACTTTCAAAAATCTGCTTCACTGCGAACCCGTAGCTACTCGGCTTGTTTCAGCTTTGTGACCGACGTTTTTAGAGATTCGCTTGAGATCGTTTCCGCTTGGCAGTGATGCCAGCGGGGTGAAGACCATATGACAAATCCAAAAGTGGTCAATGGCTTTTCGAAATTTATTTTTTCAGCCCACGATTATCGTGAAGTTTTTTTTCGGCAGTATGCTCGGAGAGGCCCATTCTAAAAGCTTCTCCATCCGTCAACCGAAAATTTTTGCATCCGAAAAAAATTTTTAAAGAAAATTTCTGCCGACAAATTTCTCCACTCTTCTTGCGTAATTTTTCGGCCCTTGGGAATGTGTTTTCCCAATGAAAAAAGAACTTCAATCTGGCGATCCGGCACCTGACTTCACCCTTACTGCGGTAGGCGGCATCTATGGAGACGGGGCACCGGTGAGCCTCTCCTCACTTCGCGGGCATCCAGTGGTGCTTTATTTCTACCCCAAGGACGATACTCCCGGGTGCACAACGCAGGCCTGTGGAGTGCGGGATCACCACTCTGCGTTCGTTGCCAAAGGGGCATTGGTCTTCGGCGTGAGCGTGGATGCCCCGAAGAGCCACTCCAAGTTTATCGCAAAGCATGGCCTCCCGTTTCCTCTTTTGAGTGATGAGTCGCGTGAAGTTGTGGAAGCTTACGGCGTGTGGGTGGAGAAAAGCATGTATGGTAAGAAATACATGGGCACGGAGCGCTCGACCTTTGTGATTGCGGCGGATGGAACGATCCAGTCAATCCACCGCAAAATCCAGCCTTCAGCCCATGTGGAAACTCTTCTCGAAGTCTTATGAAATCGCCCGAACCCAATGCTGTCTTGAAACTCTATGACCGTCTTTCCGCTCTCATTGAGAAACTCCCAGGAGGCTTGCAGAAGCCGATTCTGCGGGAACTGACTCCGATCCGGGAATTATTCCTCGAGCAGCGGGCTCCTCGTATTTTGCTCAGCGGCGGGAGCACCCAGAGTGTCCCTTCCCTGCTCGCGACGATGGGGGCTTCGAATATTCACTGTGGCGAGTCAGAGCAAGGCTGGCGGTCTTATCAAGGAGGGCTATCGGGAGCCACTGCCAAGATTCTGGATGCGCGGAACGATGCACCTGATGCGCACTGGGAGACTGGCATGGCCGCTTCGACGCCGGACGTCGTGCTCTTCCTGCAAGACAGCGAAATGCCCGCCCCCGAGTGGCAGAAGTCGATTCAGCGGGCAGCTTCATCAGGCGCGCCGGTCATTGCCGTTTCTTCATCAGCCGAGTTGGCTCGGAGTCTTGGCGAGCGACTGAAAGGGTCTGCGGAATTGCATGGAAAGATACGCGCCGTGTGTTCACTCGATGATCCAGCCTTTTTGGAAATCCTCTGCGCGGCGCTGCCTGCTCCGGCCCAACTCGAGTTCGCACGCCTGACGAATGCCCGAAAGGCGCAGGCTTTCATCGCCTCGTCGCTATTGAAGTCTTTCAGCGCCGTGTGCGGCGTGGTCGGCCTGCAGCCTATTCCTCTGGCCGACTTACCGATTCTTGCCACATTGCAAAGCTTGATGGTGGGCATGATCATTCACACCACAGGTCGACCGGTCACGCTCAAGCTGGTCGGGGAGTTTCTGAGCGCCCTTGGATTGAGTGTCGGCGTCGGCTTTCTCTTTCGCGAAGCGGCTCGGGTAGCCGTGCGAATTGTTCCCTTCTGGGGAAATGCTATTTCCGGCTTTGTGGCTGGAGCTGGCACCTACGCAATCGGGCGGGCTGCGATCGCCTATTTTGTGGATGACTCGCCAATACAGGAGACGCGACGGATTTTTCTCTCCATGCTGCCGAAAGGCCGTTCCGCCACGAAACTTCCCTGATTTCCTACTATGCCCGCCGCCGATCCTGAAGCCGCCCTGAAGCGGAATGCCATTTCCGAAGTCAAAAAAATCTACGCCGAGCTTGCGGCCATGCCCATCGAGCGCTCCTGCACGCTTCGCACCGAGTGCTGCCAATACCGCCTCACAGTTACAACACCCCATCTCACGCGGGGAGAGGCTCTGATTGCGGCCAGAGCCATTCGTGCAACCGGGCGCAAAGCCCAGACCTCACGCCATGATGGGGCCTGCCCGATGCTCGACCCGTTTACTTCGCGCTGCCTGATCTATGAGAATCGTCCCTTCGGTTGCCGCACCCATTTTTGCGCGGCGGCGGGGGGACCTTATGCGCGAAAGGATGTGGTGCACCTGATCCACCGTCTTCAAGAAATCGACGAACGCCATGGAGGTGACGGCGCCGCCAGCCCCATCGAGGATGCCGTGGCGGATGCGTTGCAGGCTTGCCAGTAAAGGCTACTGGGCTTAGCCCGATGCGAGGACAATGGATCAAGCCGCTTTTCACTTTATCAATACCCAGCTCACCAACCCGGTGCTGGATATTCCCATGGCGGCTTTGTCGAGTTGGGCGGTGTGGTGGCCGTTGGCGATACTGGCTGGAGTGATCATTCTCCTGCGCGGAGGCTTTCACGCCCGGGCCATGCTTTTCGCCGCCGTGCTCGCAGTGGGCATCAACGACGGATTGGTCTGCCGGACATTGAAAGACATGGTTGGCCGTCCGAGGCCGAACGACACTGTCTCCGGTGTGCGCACCATCGATCTGGCGCGCGCTACCCCTCGCCTCCTTGCAGTGGCTCTTCCCCTGCGGGTCAAAACCTCGGATGTCAAAAAAACGCCCAATCGCGGCAAATCCTTTCCCTCCTCTCATGCGGCAAACTGCTTCGCTCTGGCGACTGTGATCTTCGTATTTTACCGGAGGCGCGGTTGGATTGCATTTGTTCCAGCGGCGATTGTAGCTTTCAGCCGTATGTATGTGGGAGTCCACTGGCCAGTTGATGTGCTCGCGGGATGCTTGATCGGCATCCTGTGCGGACTTGGCTCGGTCTTTCTTTTAAAGATCGCCTGGAAGCGCTTTGCTCCTGCCATTCTCCCCGCGTTGCATAAATCCCACCCTGATTTTCTCATTCCATGAAACCCCGCTCCGTCTTTATTTTTCTCTCCGCCGTCACGCTCCTGCGTCTGGCGTGGCTTGCGATTCAAGGTGTTTCGGCGCAGGAGGCGTATTACTGGATGTGCGGATCAAAGATGGCGGCGGCTTTTTTTGACGGTCCACCAGGAACGGCGTTTCTCGTTCGAATGATCGGCGCTGTAACCGGCGACTCGCGGGAGATTCTGCGACTGGCGTGGCCTCTATTCGGCTTTATCGCAGCATGGCTCGCCTGGCTTCTCGCGCGGACCCTTTATAATGATCTGGTGGCAGGTTGTACGCTGGTAGGCCTGAATGCGCTGCCCTTCTTCAACGAGCTATGCGTCACGGTTGGCCCGGGGATTCCACTGATGATTCTCACACTTGCGGGAATGCTGGCGGCTTATTCGGCTGTGGAGGGCCGACGTCTTGATTGGATTCTCTCGGCGGCGCTTCTGGCGCTGGCCTGCCTCTTCCGCTACGAGGCTGTGCTGGTGACGTTGGGATTACTCATCGCAGTTCTTTCAGTTCTTCGTAAAAAAGAGAAACCCGATGCGCTTGCAGCGGCCTCTTTAATCCTCCTTCCGGCAGCCGCGCTATGGAGTCCCTTGGCATGGAATGCCGCGCTCGACTGGATTCCTATCGCAGGGGGGACCTTCCAGACATGGTGGCGCCCACAACCCGGGGGATGGACTCGGGATCTGGTGGAATACTTTCGCCAGTTTTCTTTTGCTGCCGGCATCGCGATGGCAGGTGCACTCGTGGGACTTCTCTGGACAGCCTGGCACAAGCAAGGCCCCTCGCGCTTTCTTTTAGTTACTGCCGGACCCGCCTCGCTCTGGGCTCTCTATCAATTCCTCATAGGCCGTGATTTCTCTACTGCGGCTTGGATCGCCGTGGTGCCACTTTTGATGTTTCTCGCGGAGACCGGATCGCGCTGGCGCTGGATGGGCATCTTCAGCTCGGCCATTGTGCTAATCGCACTGGTCTCCAGCGGACTCCTGCTCCATGAGGAGGGACTGCAAAGAGCTGTTGGGAAAACTCTGGCTGTGGAAATGCATGCCGCCAGCAGGGAGATGCCTGCCAGCGAAGGCGGCGGTTTTCTGATTGCCGAAGATGCGGACTTGGCCTCTCTGCTCACTATTTATTTCAAACCTGTGGCGCCTTCGGAATATCCACCGGTTTTCGTCCCGGAATCCCCCGCCCTCACGAGCCAATTCGGGATCTGGCCGTCGTATGGAAATTTCATCGAGACAGACAAGGCGACAGATGAATTTTTCACCGAGCAGAAAGGCTACAATCCCTTCATCGGCCGCCATGCCCTCTACATGGGCGCGGAACTGCCGCAGACGGTGAAGGGCGCGTTCTCCGAGGTGAGGCCGCTGCGCGACATCAAGCTACCAGATGGCAAGAGCATGATTATTTATCTGTGCCTGGACTATCAGACGCTGCCGCTGTAAATGCAGGCCTCAGGGTGCCGTGACACCCGACTTCTGCAAGGCCTCGCTGAGGCAGGATTCGTGGGTGAGCAGGCTCGCGAGGTAGGTGTCTTTTTTCGGCATGGTGGCTGCGCGCTGAATGTTCGACGGGTTTTCTAAGCGGGAGAAAATAACTGCGGCCACCTTCGACTTCGGCACGCTTTTTTCGCCATAGCCGCCGGGCTTGTTGCTCGATGAAGTTTTTTCCAAGACCGAGTTCATGGAAAAGGCGGGCTGTGCCGGGACCATTGGCATTCCAGCGTCCCCAGATGCCGACTCCATCGGGCATGGCTTTGGGTAGGAGATTTTCGGATGAGGATGTGCCCGGCGGGCAGAAGCCCTGTTTTTCGGCGGCGGCGAGGGTTTTCAGAAAGAGGAGATAAGTGGCCCCCGAGCAGTAACTCGGCTGCGCCTTGGAGCTTTCGACACGCAGGCCGAGTGGGGACACGGCAACAGCGCTGTTCAATGCTTGGTGAGCCTCGCGCGTAGTGGCATAGCCGCCGCCCTCGGGCATTTTGCGGATTTGCTCAAGCACAATGGCATTGAAATCCGACGCGTGCAGGGTGAGTTTCGAGAGCAGCATGAGGGCTGATAGAAGAACAAGTTTCATGTGTCCTCAACAACGCGAATTTACAGATGTCCGCAAGACGCATTTTTTTGATCATTGCCATTCTGGCCTGTGTGGCCGGGGCGCTTTGGATTCGGGATTGGATGGCGAAACGCCCGCTGCCGATGTCTGGAGGGCTTTACTTTCCAGTGGCGGTGGAAATTCCCGGCCCACACTTCCTGCAGGGCGACCCGCAGTGGGGCGGAGACCTTCTTGCCCAGACATCCGATTCCCTTACGGATGTCGGCTGCGCGGTGGCCTCGGCCGCCATGGCGCTTGCATCGCGGGGAGTCGATACCGACCCAGGACGGCTGAATGCCTTTTTGCAGAAAACGGAGGGAGGCTACACTCCCGAGGGTTGGATTTATTGGGAGAAAGCTGCGGAATTCGATCCGGGGCAGGTCGGCACACTACTGCCGCACTACGAGGATGCGCCGTCACACTTCCTCATCGACTGGAATCTCCTGCGCGGCAACCCCGTGATTGCCCGCGTGCGCTACCCGAGCGGCATCACCCATTTCGTTGTCATCTGCGGGAAGCACGGCTTCGAATACATCGTGCGAGACCCCGGCGAAGGAGGAAGGGCTGGGCTGACGCTTTTGAGTGACTTCCCGTCACCAGTCGAGGCGCTGCGTTTTTACCGGCTAGATTGATCTGACTGCGAGGGCAGGCTGCCGAGGAGCTTCGCTCGGAGTGGGCGTCCCGCGAGTTGGGCATTTTGCGCGGAGAGTTTTTCAGAGATAGCCGCCGTGATCGTTCGGGCAGTCCTTCGCGCATCGGCAGCAAGCCCCGAGGTGGTGACATTGGTAATGAGGCGGGGCACCGCACCGAATGGACTGGCGAAAAGCGCACCCGGCTCGGCATTCGAGCCTCCAGTGGTTTCCAGCTGGGCAATTCGTATGAGTCGACCTTTGGCTCCGACTTGAAACACATCCACGCGGGCCTCGGTTTTTGTAGCTCCGAGACCAAATCCAACCAGAGAACGCAGGGCGCGACTGCCTTGGTGAACCCGCGTAAAATGCCCCTCGATCAACCAGGCCTTGGTATCCTTCACTTTTTCATTCTTCGGAATCACCATCGCGGGCCTGACATGCTTTGTAAGCCTTTCCGCAAGCCGATCTGCGAACTCCGTTGAGAATTTCTGTTCAAACGCATCCAGTTCCACCCCGTCCCGATCCACGCGGAATTTTTCGCGATCCACCGTAAAAGGACGGACAAAAATTCTGTCAGGCACGCAGACCTTGTTGCCCCACTCCTGGCGGTAAACACTCACCGAGGCACAGCCTCCGAGCATCAGACAGAGGAGCAGCATGAAGGGGGTCGTTTTTGAAAAAATCATTCCAACAAACTCTCCAGCTTGTGCAAAACAGCAAGCTTCCTGCGTTTCCAAGATCAGGTCTGTCGCAGCAATGCCACCATCACACCTTGGATCACGAGTTCCTGTGCAGGGATGAGGTCGGGGTAATTCGGATTTTCTGCGCGGAGATAAGGTTTGCCGGCACGGACGAGAAAAGTTTTGAGCGTGCTCTCGCCATCGATGAGAGCAGCAACCACACGGCCATGCGATGGGGGCTTGAGTTCCAAAATTACGATGTCCCCATCCAGAATGTGCGCCCCGGTCATGGAATCCCCACGCACTCTGAGGGCAAAGGTGCGGGCGTTTTTGGGGATTCCCAGCGTGTCGAGGTCCACTCGCACGCAACCCTCGCGCTGCTCGCTCTCCGCAAGCGGACGCCCTGCAGGGATGGCACCCAGAATGGGAATTTCGCTGATCAGACGCTCGGCGGATTCCGATAAAACCAGCCCCCTTGCGCGGCCGGCGGAGCGTTGCACAACGCCCTTGCGCCGCAGGGCGGCAAGGTGCTTAGCGGCGGCATTCGGGCTCGCAAAGCCAAAGTGGCTTTGGATTTCCCGCAACGAAGGCGACACTCCCTCGCGTTGACGGTAGGCCTCGATGAAATCCCTTACGGCCTGTTGTTTTGATGTGAGAGCTTCCCCCATGGTGATCAAATGACCACCTTTTTATAAGCACCGCAAGTCCGGCGATTGCATTTCACGGCGGAAATGTGGTTTTTTTCGGAAATGAAATCCCACCGCAAGGAACTCTGGTTCGAAATTCCCAAACGCCGCGCGTTTGTGAACATCACTCCCCAAGTCGAGCAGTGCCTCTCGGAAAGCGGCATCCGCGAGGGGCTGTGTCTGGTGAACGCCATGCACATCTCGGCCAGTGTGTTCATCAATGACGACGAATCCGGCCTGCACCGCGACTTCGAAAAATGGCTGGAAAAACTCGCCCCCGAGCATCCGCATGCCCAATACGCGCACAATGGAGCCGAAGACAATGCCGATGCCCACCTGAAACGCACCATCATGGGGCGAGAAGTCGTGGTCGCCGTCACCAACGGCGCGCTGGATTTCGGCCCGTGGGAGCAGATTTTCTACGGCGAATTCGACGGACTGCGCCGCAAGCGTGTGCTGGTGAAAATTATCGGCGAGTAGGGCTGGCAGGCCTCATTTTAAAGCCAAATCCGGCGATTGAACTGAGATTGCCGGATTCAGGTTCATTGGCGATTCCTCACTTTTAACAGAAAACGATTCAGCTTTAATTCTAATTCTCTTTCAAGATGAGATGTATTATGCTTTCTTTTCGGGATGCCACGAAAACCCACCATCGATCCGACTC
>JAPLTI010000007.1 GCA_026398285.1 Verrucomicrobiota bacterium | reverse complement strand
AATAAGGAAAATAAACATTAATAATGCTGTAACAATTTCTAATCTATTTTCATAAAAAATATAATTTGTTGGCATCGAAAATTGGCAAAATTCCTCAGCAGGTCGCAAAATTCCCGGCATTGACACCGAACGGTCTGGCTATTGCCTTGATCGGAAAATAAACCATGCGCTGCAACCCTGTGTTTTTTTGAAATTCGGATTTACAAGGCGGCTGCGGCGATGCATCTTCGCCACCCCGTTGCTCACGTGGCGGAACTGGCAGACGCATACGACTCAGGATCGTATGGGGTAACCCGTGGAGGTTCGAGTCCTCTCGTGAGCACCATCCTTTTCCGGATATCAAAAAAAGTGGATTCTCAACTTGCCCAAAAAAATCCGGAGTTCGTGCGAAGCACCTTTGCTTCCATTGCCGGCCGATACGATCTGGCGAATCACTTGCTCAGTGGCGGGATGGATTTTATCTGGAGAGCCAAGCTGGCGCGGCTTGTGGCTGCGTGTCACCCGTCGGAGGTTTTGGACCTGGCGACTGGCAGTGGCGACTTGGCCTTGGCCATCAAGAAAGCCTGCCCGACAGCGCGAATCACCGCTGCGGATTTTTGCCTGCCGATGTTGGAACAGGCGCGACTCAAGGGAGTCGAGAGGTTGGTCCAAGCGGATGGCTTGGCGCTGCCATTTTCGGATGGATCGTTTGATGTGCTGACGGTCGCCTTCGGTCTTCGCAACATGGCGGATTGGAAGGCGGCGATCCTTGAGATGAACCGCGTTCTTCGGCCTGGCGGAGTCGTGTTTATTCTGGATTTTTCGCTGCCAGAGTGGGAGCCCCTGCTGTCCTTTTATCGACTCTATCTCCACCATGTGCTGCCACGCTTGGCTCATTGGGCCACGCAACGCAAGGAGGCGTATGAGTATCTCGGCGGTTCGATCGAGACATTCCCAAGTGGTCGGAAAATGAATGCACTGCTCGAGGAATGTGGCTTCTCCTGTGATGCTCCGCGGCCTCTTACGCTTGGCGTTGTGTCGATTTATCAGGCAAGGAAAAGAGGGTAGGGGACTTTGGGGGCGGCGCCTTTTGTGAATGGAAAATGGGCCATGCCGGAGGATGGCCCTCCCAATGGCACGAGGCGCGCTGCCGCGCGGTTTTTTTGTGGGAGGGTCAGCGTCTCGCCTGACCCAAATTTTGAACACGGGAGGCGTTTTTTTGTAGGGGGAATGCAGGTGGGTCAAGGATGCCGGGGGCAATGGTAGCGAAAATTGTTTCGGAGGTTTTTTGTGAATTGAAAATGGGCCATGCCGGAGGATGGCCCTCCCAGAGGCACGAGGCGCGCTGACGCGCGGGCGTGTTTTGTTCTAATCGCCGAAGGAGATTTCGACGGCGCGGGCGTGTTCTACCAATTGGCCGGAGGGATCGACGCGGCGCATTTTGTGGACGGCATCGGAGATGGGGACGGCGCAGGTGGAATGGTTTTTGTAGCTCACCATGGAGCCGAATTTTCCTTCTTCGAGGAGTTGGACGGCTTTGATGCCGAAGCGGGTGCCGAGGATGCGGTCGAGCATGGTGGGGGCGCCTCCGCGTTGGAGGTGGCCCAGGACGCAGGTGCGGACTTCCTTTCGGGTGCGGTTGCCGATTTCGCGTCCAACGATTTCGGCAATGCCTCCGAGGCGGTTTTCGCCGGTGGCGGATTGGAGTCGGCAGACTTTGCCGTCCTTCGGTTTCGCTCCCTCGGCGACGACAACCATGGTGCACTTGGCGCCTTCCTTTTCGCGGCGCAGGACTTCGGCGGCCACTTTGGAAAACTCAAAGGGAATTTCCGGGATGAGAATGATGTCAGCGCCTCCTGCCAAACCACCGTGGAGGGCGATCCAGCCTGCGTGGCGGCCCATGACTTCGATTACCATGACGCGCTTGTGGCTGGTGGCGGTGGTGTGCAGGCGGTCGAGAGAACTGGCCACGCATTCGACGGCGGAGTCGAAGCCGAATGTCATGTCGGTGGCCTCAAGGTCGTTGTCGATGGTCTTTGGAACACCGATAACCGGCAGGCCCGCATGGTGCATCTGGAGTGCGGTATTCAGGGATCCGTCGCCGCCGACGACTATGAGGCCGTGGAGATTCAGCGCTTGGAATGTTTGCCGTGTTTTTCCGAGGACCTCGGCCGGTATGAAGGAGCCTTGGCGACCATTGCCGCGCGAGATGAACTGGCCTTTGTTGACGGTGCCGAGAAGGGTGCCCCCGAGGTGCATGATGCCTGCGGTGGCACGGCGGTTCAGCACGATATGCGTTGCGGGCTCGAGGAGACCTTCAAAGCCATCCTGAAATCCGATCAACTCCCAGCCGAGTTTTTCGGAGGCGCGGCTGGCTGCGCGGAGCACGGCGTTGAGGCCGGGGCAGTCGCCGCCGCTGGTGAGAATTCCAATGCGTTTGCGCTCCATGTGGGCGCCTCAGAGGCTTGTTGATTTCTTCGTCGGGCGGCCTTCGGCGGCCCAGGCGTCGTAGAGGCTCCAGCCTTGGTTGACGAGGGCGTGTCCCTCGCCGAAGCGGTTCGGGGAATCTAGCACCACGACATTGATGCGGCGTGGGGTGATGAAGACCGTTTCACCCTCGCGCTGGGATTCCGGCGAGCGGGTGGATGAGAGGATGAGGCAATCCCCGGCGCGGCGGGTGCGGCCGGTTTTGACGCCGTCGATGCCGTCTTTGCCGAGGAGTTCGTTGGTGTTGTTGATTTCGATCGGCGTGTCGATGCCGCCCCGGAAGATATGGATCTGGCGGGATTTTTGGGACACATAGAAAGCGAACCCTGCATTGTTGTAAGCGTAGCGGACGAGACGCGCGAGATCCTCGGCTGTGGAGTAGGGAGTGGCAATATCCGTGCGGTGATCCATTCCCGAGGGGTTGAGGAAAAGAGTTCGCTTCATGAACAGTGTCCGGGCCAGAGCGTTCATGTGGGCGACGAAATTTTCCACGGGAGGGAGTTCCTGGGGATTCGCGATCTGAGCGCCGATATGGTTTGCAAGCGTGTGGGCGGCTATGTTGTCCGAAGCGAGAAGCGCGCAGTAGATGAGGTCGCGCAGGCTCGCCGAGTCGCCGGGTTGGAGGCCGACGGTGCTCACGGCTCCCTCTGCGTTAGCGTTGGCTGGGACCTCGGCGAGTGCTGCAAGGTCGGCTTTGTTGAGGTCCGCCCAGTCGAGAGCCACGAGCGCTGTGGCGATCTTGGTCAGGCTGGCAATCTGGACCTTGGCGTTCTTATTTTTGGAATCCAGAATAGTCCCGGTCTGGTTGTCGATGATGATGTAGCTCTCGGCGGCCTGTGAGGACCAAAGGAACGCGCTGAGAAGAGTGGTGATGATGAGTTTTTTCATAGCACTTGCTGCGTGAAAAGTAGGTGTGGGCGCGACGATAGCGGCAGGGGATGCCGATTCAAATTCTTTTCAAAAAAGAAGGATTTCCCCGGCGGGTGGACATGGTATTCACGCCGGATGCGTATTCTTTCCGGCATTCAACCTTCGGGAACCCTTCACCTGGGAAATTATTTCGGCATGATGAAGCCTGCGATCGAGCTTCAGGAGCAGGGTGAGGCCTACTATTTCATAGCGGATTTACACGCCCTCACGACTGTGCACGATGCCGCCGTGCTGAGGGCCAATGTGCGGGAGTTGGCGGTGGATTTCCTCGCTTGCGGACTGGATCCGGCACGCGCTGTTTTCTTTCGTCAATCGGATGTGCCCGCCGTCACCGAGTTGTCATGGATTCTCAGCACGGTGACTCCCATGGGCCTGCTGGAGCGTTGTCACTCGTTCAAGGACAAGACCGCCAGGGGGCTGGCGGCCTCACATGGCTTGTTTTCTTACCCGGTGCTCATGGCGGCCGATATTTTGATTTGCGACAGCGACCTTGTGCCAGTCGGTCGGGATCAGAAACAGCATCTCGAGGTGACCCGCGATATTGCGGTGAAGATGAATGAGACCTTTGGGGAAATCTTTAAACTCCCGCAGCCGAGCATTCGGGATGAGACGGCTGTCGTGCCTGGACTGGACGGGGCGAAGATGAGCAAGAGCTACAACAACACGATTGAGATTTTTGCTCCCGAGGCTGCATTGCGGAAAAAAATCATGGGCATCAAAACCGATTCGACGCCGGTCGAGTCACCCAAGCCCACCGAAGGAGCTGTGATTCTTGACCTCTACAAGCTCGTGGCCTCGCCGGGGGATTACCAGTCCATGCTCGATGCGTTTTTGAATGGCGGCACGGGTTATGGGGATTTGAAGAAACAGCTCTTCGCTGGAATCTGGGAATACTTCGCGCCCTTCCGTGTGCGGCGTGAGGAGATTTGAGGGTCAGCGTCTCGCCTGACCCAAAAAATGAATACGGTGGGCGGTTTTTGTAGACGGAATGGAGGCGTGCAAGGAACGGCGAGGGCGGTGCGAGGCAAAACGGGGGGGCTGTTTTGTGTTTCGGTGCGTTTTTGAATTGAAAATGGGCCATGCCGGAGGAAGGCCCTCCCAGGGGCACGAGGCACGCTGCTGCGCGGATTATTTGTGGGAGGGTCAGCGTCTCGCCTGACCCAAAAATGAATGCGGTGGGCGGTTTTTGGAGACGGAATGGAGGCGTGCAAGGAATGTCGAGGGCGGTGCGAGGCAAAAGGGGGGCTGGTTTGTGTTTCGGCGCGTTTTGTGAATTGAAAATGGGCCATGCCGGAGGAAGGCCCTCCCAGGGGCACGAGGCGCGCTGCCGCGCGGGCAGCAAAAAGCGGATGCCTCCTTTCGGCGGCATCCGCTTTTTGAATTGTTATCGGTTTTAGTTGGCTGTGGCCATTCCGGCGGGAATGACGTGGACCTTTGAGCGCAGGAGTTCGAGATCGGTGAAGGTTATGATCGACTCGATGGTCACCTTGCGTGTGCCGTTTTCGGCGGGCAGTTCCAGAGTGGTGCCTGCAGCGGCGCCGAGGAGCGCCTGGCCGACTCCAGCTTTGTAGGAAACGATGCCGAGGTCGGGGGCGCTATCCCACGCTCCGAGGATGCTGAAGGTTTCCTTCACGCCGTCCTCGTTTTTGACGGTGACCACGGTTCCAATGGAGACGGTGGCTGTCGCGGGATTCTCGAAGTTTGTTCCCCGGGCAATGACGAGGTCGCGTTCCATCTCGGCGCGGCGGCGTTGGAGGACGCGCTGATGCTCCTTGGCGGCCTTGAATCCGGCGTTCTCGCGGAGATCGCCCTGTTCCTTGGCGATGTTGATGTCGCGGAGGTTTTGCGGGATTTCCTTGGTGTTGAGGTTGTCGAGTTCGGCCTTGCGTTTTTCGAGGCTGGACCAGGAGACGATGAGGTTATCGGCTTTCTCCTCTTCTTGATGTGCTCCGGTGATCATGCTCTGGGTATCGGGGTAGAGCTTGACGATGCGTGCCATGAGCGAGCGCTTGGAGAGGTCTTCGATCGCCGGAGTGAGCAGGAGTTTCCGCATGGAGTCGCGAACGACATCGCGGCTGGCTCCGATGAGGAGGTCGCCGATGAGGTCTCCGTCGTCGATGAGGAGGTCCTTGAGTCGCGAGGTGCGTTTTTCAGCGAGGAGGTCGGCCTCGAGAGCGCTGAAAACGGCAGCGAGAAGCTCCGCGTTGAATAGGGCTGGGAAGCGTTTGTCGCGCTCTTTGCAGAGCCAGATGAGCATTTCAGAGGAAATCGAGCGCTCACTGATCCATTTCTCAACAGTCGCTTGGAACTGCTCCTTGCGTTTGTGTTTTTCAAACAAGCGGCAGATGTCTGAAATCAGGCGGGCGCCAGCGGTGGGGAGGAGGGCGATGGCTTTGTCGCCCCAAACTTCGCCATATGCGGGTTCGAGGGCTTCGAGCACGCGCTTTTCCTTTGAGCCGGGGATGGACTCCAGAATTTGCCCGAGTTTTCCAGGTTCGGAGGCGATGATATTGGCGATGGTGGGAGATTCGGCTCCGGCTTGAAGATTTGGGAATTTCTCAAGCAAGTCGTCGCGGGCAATGAGAATCTCAATGGCCGATGCGGGATTGAGTCGGCGGGCGCGCAGGGCGGCCTCTTCGATGAGCGTGACGACACTTTGGAGTTCATCCTGGCTGCCTGCGAGGTCGTCGAGGGATTTCGAAATCTCTTCGAGAGCGAGAACCTGATCGCGCGTATGGCGTGCTGAGCGGAATCCATCGAGGAGACGCGATCCCGAATTCACCGGGGTGTCCAGCAGCACATAGGGATCGGTTTTTTTGGCTGGCATGCCAAATTGTCCGTCGGACTTCATTTTCTTCCGGGCGGCATCCCACCAGCGTTTCAAGGCGGCATCGTCGAATACGCCGGGGCTTAGCGCGGAGGAGATCTGGTCGCTTGTTGCTTTGCCGCCGAAGTCTGTGAGGATTTTTTTGATCAGCGCGGAGGAGTCGGATTTTGCGAGTTCGCGAATGCTCTCCGAATTGGTCTCACGCTGGGCGAGGATGTGGTCCTCGGGGATCGGCGTGAGGGTTTCAGCCGCATAGACGGCCTGCATGGGGTGGTTTTTCTTGGTCTTGAAATCAATCATGACCTGGCCGGCGATGAGGTTCCATTCCGCGACAC
This sequence comes from Verrucomicrobiota bacterium, assembly GCA_026398285.1. Taxonomy (GTDB): domain Bacteria; phylum Verrucomicrobiota; class Verrucomicrobiia; order Chthoniobacterales; family Terrimicrobiaceae; genus UBA967. The sequence goes on along the minus strand of JAPLTI010000007.1, from coordinate 166 downwards.
GTCCGAATCCCCAGCTCTTGTGGGTGCAGTAGGATCCGGGCGTGAGGCGGGCGAGCCTGTCGGCAGTTTTTTTATCGAGGGCGCCGCTCTCAACGGCTTGGGCGAGTTCATCTGTCATCCCCACTACTGTCACAGAAACCCCCCTATTGATGCAAGGGGAAGAAAA
>JAPLTI010000371.1 GCA_026398285.1 Verrucomicrobiota bacterium | reverse complement strand
CTTTGCAGCCGATGGACGGGGGTGTTTTGGTTTTTTCATAGCCTGCCAAGTGGCAGGTTTCAAACACCCCGTCCATCTCTCCTTCAGGGTCAATTTTTTCCTCTATGGGATGGCTGTGGGTCCAGGTAGTAATCCCGTCCATCGATCTGCATGCGCTTCTGGCGCGCAACAAAAGTAAAACCGATTCCGAGTTCGAGGATGAAGGCCTCGATCTCGCGCAGGATGGCCGCCTCCAAATCCCGCTCGGCGTAAGTATCCTTGAGACCAAGAAAATCGAGCACATACGGATCGCGAAAGACCAGATCCGGCGACAGCTTGTCCTCCTCGCGCAGTTGCTTGAGTTCCGAGGCGATCAGCTTCTCCGGCTTTTTCGACAGGGCCGTCCGCTCGAAGAGCATGGACTGAATCTTTTGCTCCAGCGTGCGGGTGTTCCAGCCCTCGATACGAGACATTTCCGCGTAGAAATCCCGCTTGAGAGGATCATCCAGAGCAATGATGGCTCTGAAATGGGTCCAGCCCAATTGTGTCCGCAGCGAGGACACAATCTTACTATCAGGGAAAACCTCCGCAAACCGGACCATGCGAAATAAATTGCGCTCGCCAAATCCACGCCCGAACTCCTCCGTCAATTTTGCACTCAGCGTGTGCAAAATCTTTTCCCCATATTCCGCCCGCTTCTCTTTGAGGATGTCCATGCGAATGCGCTGGCCTATATTCCAGTAGAGAAGCACCAGCGCCGAGTTGACGCCCTGCGCCACCGTTTGGCGGGTCGTAAGAATCAAATCCCGCACATCAGTCAGCAAGCCACTCATTCCGGGCTTGGGGAAAGCGAGGGACGGGCGTGGAGGCAAAGCGGATTACGAAATCCGAAATGGGGCTCTTCGGAATAAGTCGATGGAGCAAGCAATCGGCGCTGGAGGATTTGGAACGGGCGGGGCTGATCCGGTTTCGGATGGAGAGCGGGAGGTTGATCCCGGATATTCAGTTAGGCAGCTAAAAACTTTCTCCCCTCTTTTGCAATTTCTGATTCTCTACCTACATGCACCTTCTCACCGCAGTAGAACTTTGTGCCGGAGCGGGCGGACAGGCACTTGGTCTTGAGTCCGCCGGGTTTGAGCACGCCGCGCTGGTTGAAATCGACCCCCACTGCTGCCAGACACTTCGCGCCAATCGTCCACACTGGAATGTTGTTGAAGAAGACCTCCGCAAATTTGATGGGAAACCTTTTCGCGGAGTTGATCTGCTTGCTGGCGGCCTCCCCTGTCCACCTTTTTCTGTTGCTGGAAAACAACTCGGCGATGCTGACGAGAGAAACCTGTTCCCAGAAGGAATTCGCCTCGTCCGAGAAATCCGCCCCCGCGCCGTCATGATTGAAAATGTGCGCGGCATTCTCGATGCCGTTTTCGAGGATTATCGTCGCTACATCTCGGGAGAAATCGCCGCCCTCGGCTACTGGACGGATTGGCGGCTTCTGAATGCTTGCGATTACGGAGTGCCGCAACTCCGCCCCCGCGTTGTTTTCGTTGCCATCCGCAAGGACATCAAAACCGCGTCACCATGGCCTGCGCCCTCACTCCTTCCCGCACCCACGGTTGCCGATACCTTGTCCGACCTTTTGGCTGAAAAGGGATGGGGCATGCTCAAAGAGTGGCGCAAGCGAGCCAACCAAGTCGCTCCAACCATCGTTGGAGGATCAAAGAAACATGGCGGCCCCGATCTCGGCCCCACCCGCGCCAAAAAGGCTTGGGCGGCTCTCGGAGTCGATGGAATGGGCATCGCGAACGAAGCCCCCGCTCCCGATTTCGTCGGGATGCCAAGGCTCACTGTTCGCATGGTTGCCCGTATTCAAGGGTTTCCCGATAGCTGGAAATTCGTCGGTAGCAAAACGGCGGCCTATCGTCAGGTTGGAAACGCATTCCCTCCTCCCGTCGCCGCCGCAGTCGGGGGCGGAATTTCTTCCATTCTTTTGAAAGCTACCGCTCAAAACCTCGTCGCCGCTTGATTCCATGGGAGCACGAGAAAACCTCCGCGCCCATTTCCTGCAAAATATCGGGCGCACTATGGATTCAAACGAACTCCGCGAGATCGCCGGAGGAATCACGGAATGGGCTCGACGAGTCCGCGAACTCAGAACCGAGGAAGGCTTTCAAATCCTCACCCACAACGACCGAGACGACCTAAAGCCCGGGCAATACCTTCTCCTCGATCCCGCCCCGAAACCGGCATTTGAAAGAGCTATCTCGAAAGAAACCCGTGCCTTCGTCTTGGATCGAAATGGATTCACCTGCCAGATGTGCGGTGCTGTTGCCGGAGAACCTCACCCCGAGGATCCCACGCGAAGAACCCGCCTCCACCTCGGTCACATCATCGACAAATCCCTCGGCGGAACTGACGATGCCAGCAACCTCCGGGCTGCGTGTTCGGTTTGCAATGAGGGTGCTTCAAACATCACCCTCCAGCGCCCGTCGGCACATAAACTTCTCGTTCAAATCCGCCGTGCCCCCGGCAATGACCAGCTTGAGGTTTTGAAATGGCTGATTGCCAAATTCCCAAAACAAGCAGCCGTTCTCGCAAAGCCAGCCAAAGTCGCTCGTAAACCCAAGAGTCAGTGAGGTGCCAGCGGACGCCGACCGGATGGACATCTCCGCCGACACATCCTCCGCAAGATCGAATCCAAGTCAAAACCCGCATCACCAGGGAGCCGAGGTTTTCGCCAGTGTCCGCGAAGCTGCTCGACCCGCACTGCATCTTGCGTCCGGCTTCGCCGCAATGTCACGCATGGCCCCAGGATCCGCGTAGCGGAAAAGCAATAGAGCGCAGGCAATTGAAGCGGAGGCGGAGGTATTTCCATTCGCAGCCGGGAAGCGCGACGGCGGCGCGGGCTTCCGCTTCTGTTTCACAATTTATCCTTCGGCCTTCATCCTTTGCCTTCTTCCCCGCCCACCAAGCGCCGAGGGTGTTGTCCAAGAGGAAGTCCACCATATAATCCTCGGTAAACAGTTGCGTGACGGATGGCAGTTCATCCGCGCCGATCTTGTTGCCGGCGGCGTTGACCTGATCCTTCCGCTCGGCCTGCCAGAATTGGTAGCACCAGCCGAGGCTGTCGTCGGCGGTGAACACCTCCACCGGCAAACCGGTGACGAGTTGGAGGAGTGGGTTGCGATCCTCGACGGGCAGGTCGACGGCGCCCGCCGGGTCGTCATCGCGAAAAATCTCCGGGAGTTCCTTGGCAGCGAAGCGGGCGGCCACGGTCCAAGAATCCTTGAGGCTGAGCGAGTGGGCGAGTTCCTCGCAATCCTCCAGTGACACGGAGACTCCATGCTCCGGAGACATGAGGAGGTCGTTCTCCAGCAGATAGCGGGCGAAAAGAATGCGGTGCCACTGGTCGTAGGCCAGCTTCTCGACGAGATGGCGAATCTCGTAGGCGCCCGGCTGTGTGCGGCTCTCGCCATCCCCGAGCTGGCGGGCTTGGGCGCGGAGCCTGCGACGAAGGCGGCGCTGGGCATCATCCATGTGCCGGTAGGGATCGGGCTCATGCACAGCGAGGGCACGGAGGGCCTTGGCGGCACCCGCCTCGGCAATCTTGCGGGCATCGCAAATGGTGCGTTCAAGCTGGCGGCGGAGTGGTGCGGGAAGCGAGGACATGGGGTTTATTCGTTTGGAGTGGAAAGTTCCTGGGCTTTGAGCCAGCAGGCGAAGGCCAGCGGGTCGGTTTGTTTAAGCCTGTTGAGATTTTCCCAAGGCGTGGCCAGTTTGGCCCAGCGCAGGGATTCGGGATCGAGGTCTCCGGTAAGAAAGCGTGATAGTTCGAGGTCAGTCCTGCCGGTTTTGATTGCTGATGCCGCCAGTGCGGCGATGCCCGCTGCCTGCCGAGCCTGCGCGTTCTGAAATGGCTCGCTGAAAAGATGGCTATCGAGTGCCTGGATGCCTTTGCGGAAGAACTCGGTCTTTTCGTTTTCTTCGGGAGGGCGTCCATCCACCCGGCTCACCCAGAAGGCTGCATCCTGCGTATCCGCCAATGCCTCGGACACCGCGCAATTCAGTTCCCTGTATTTCACTTGCTCGGCATGCACGGCCCGGTAGGTCGCATCGGTTTCCGCAATGTCGGCGGCCATTCTGGCAAGGACGGCGATGTCGAAGAGGTGCTTCACTACCTTGATCGGACGTTGCTCGGAGGGTTCCCCCGTAGATGCCACCAAGGGCTGGTAAGGAAAACCAATAGTCGATGGAGCGAAGGCGGCGATCTTGTCGCCGAGGAGGCTTGATGCGCTTGGAAGAAACACCGACACCTCCTCTTCGAGTTTTACAAATCCCGCCCGCACCGGACGAGGCGACACAGCCGCATACGGGCTCTCCGCCACGATCACATCTAATTGGATCGCATGCCCAGCCGCCCCGTCGAAAGCCGATTCATAGACCAATCGGAAATGCCGGGTCGGAGGCGCCTCACGATCGCGGTGATCTTGATGCTCCCAAGCTACAAATGGAGGGCGCACCACCTTGCCCAGCACCTCTTCCAATTTCTCCAGAGGTTCGAGGCACAGGATGTCCACATCGATCGACAAACGCCGGGGTCGATCCGCCAGCAGGAGAAGCGATGTGCCTCCCTTGAAAATGAACTCCAATCCTGCCTTTTTCAATCGCCCGACCAATTCCAAGGCCAGCACGCACTTTTCAAGATTGCGGACATCCCTCGCTTGCAGCGCATTCGCTTGCTCACGAAGCCAATCCTTGGAAAAGCAAGCTGGTGAAATCATGCCGCAACCTCCCCAATAAGCCTACTAAGTGAGAAATTTTGCGTTTTTCGGAGATAGCAGGCCTTAAAATATGCAAAATACATACCAAGAGGCGATTGCCCGATCAAAAACCTACTAACAGAGAACTTTTGAGTTTTTCTCTGATAATAGGTCGGAAAAAATGCAAAATTCTTTTTGTAAAGTGATTGCATGATCAGAAACCTATCTTTTCGGAATCGCTTCATTTTTCCGAGATAGTAGGTTGAAGCCGCCCGCCAATGAGTGTCGATAAGCGAACCTCGCTCTTGCGAAGTTGGTCGCTCAAATAAGTGAAATCGAAGCGCCGTGATTCTATCCACCTCCGGCAGGCCGCCTGCCGCTCGGCTTCGTCGAGAATGCCCAGCCTTCGGTTTTCCAGCAGCAATTCGATGAGCATCCGCTCAGGCGTCATCTCCCCCAATTCGCGCCGCACACCGCGCAGAACGACCTGTTTGTCGCCGGGGACAAAATCCACTCCACTTTTTTTTGTGGGATTCAGGACCACCGCCCAGCCGCTCTGCCGCAAAAACGCAGCAACATCAGACACTGCGTCGCTTGGTGCATTCACGAAGAGCGTTTCCTTGCCCAGTGTATGTTCCAGCCAAGGATTGATCTGGGCTGTTGACCACAAGGCATGCGGCAGAAGCGGAAATCGCTTCGCGAGGAGTTTGCCCAAGGCTGCCACAGGTTCGGGATCAAGAGTCGCCTGCTCGGTGATGGGAGAATACCATCCACGACCTGCCGAATGAATTTCGCCATTCCCCATTGCTTCAGAGAGGTAGCCGCGCAGGGTATTCGGTGAAACATCAGGCATCCGCGCACGCACCCAAGCCAGCGAGACATAGCGGTGCTTCGCAGTCGCCTTCCCGAGGATTTGGGAAAGAGCGGCTTTGGCGCTGATGGATGAGTGGCGGCGTGACATTCTTGGATGAAGTGATCGCTAAAGAATGACGGGGCCTTCTTTGAGTTGGTCTTCGACAAGCGCGCGAACCTCGGAGAGCCACTGGTCGAGGTCTTCGGTCGATTTGAGGGAAGCGCTGGGTAGCGTGACGCGCACGGCCTTGGGCTCCAAAAGCCGAGTGGCCTCTTCCAAGGCGCGTGTGAAACGCTGGGGCACGGCATCGAGGAGGTTTTTGCGGTCGGTGAGATTGCGTGAGCGCAAAGCGGCAAGGATTTCCTCATCCGAGCCGAGAACTTCGGGCTTGGGAGCGGCGAGTTGAAAGTCGGCAGAGATAGTGGCCCGCTGCCCGCCATCAAGCCTTCCCCAGAGACTCGAAGACGCCAAGCGGTCTTCGCCTTCTTGAAAGGCCGAGGCGATGGCAGTCTGTAGGTCGGATAGCTGGGCTCTCAGCGCGGTCGTGAGGTCGCGTGTGAGGGCTGGCACCGGGTCCGGCTCGGAGAGGAGGGACCGTGCCGAGGTAATTGCGGTAAGGGATTTGGCACAGGCTTCGCCTGCGGGAAGCGTGGAGGCGAAGGCTTGGTAGTCCAGCAGGCGTGCCCAATGCGGCCAGCGCTTGACAACGGAATCGCCACTTTGCTTCCAAGCGGCAATGAAATCAGCCAATGCGTCTTTTTGATCATGGATGCGGTTTAATTGGGCATTGCCACTGAGCATCTGAAGATCGCGAATGGGCCGGGTGTCGGGGCACTCCGGACGCGGGGCCTCGCCACCGGCTTTCTCTGCCAGATCGAGGAGATTTTGGAGAAAAGCAGCTGCTGCCTCGCTCTCCCTGCCATTCGCGGTGGTGACGCCGGCTTTCTGAAAGAGGGCTTTGAGATCGAGTCGCTGGGCGACATTCAGCGGAGGCACATCGACATAAAAATTCGCGACGCCGATCTGGTTCTGCGGCAATCCAGAGGTCAGGACGGGTGCGTTATTCAATGTCGCGCGGAGATTTCCTGCAACAATCAGAAGGAAGAGAGCTCCATCGATGGCGTCCTGTGGCCATCCAAACGGAGCGGCCTTGAATTGATCGCGAATCTCTTTGCCCTTCTTGCCGGCACCCACGGCATCCAAAATCCGCCGGCACACGGGGTGCGTCGTGGCATTGCCGGCATGGCCGACGAGTGAAAGAGCGCCCACATCTCCGGCACGGGCCCGGGTGACAACTTGGCCCCAGTTTGCATGGTCGGCCTCGGAGAACTGAGGAAACAGCCGCTCCATCGCGCTATTAGCCGAGTCCTGCACCTTGTCTGCAATTTCAATGCCGTTGGCATCCTGTCCGCCGCCGAGGTGGACTTTCGCTCCGCCCATAATCTGGCCCAGCAACTCCCTAATGCGGAGCTTTGAAATCTCCAAATGGGTCTCCACAGCCTTTCTGGCTTCAATGGCTTCAGGAATGGTGACAGCGCCTTGGGCATCGATTGTTTCCTCTGCCGCGATGCTCCCCGCAATGGCCTGCCGGAGTTCCTCATGGTGCAACCTCGGAAGAAATCCGAAGAGGATGGCACTATTCACGCCGGCTGCACGGGCGTCGTTGAGAACGGTATTGGAATCATCATTCCAACCATCGCGGACCCAGAGCGTGACCTCATCGCTGCTGCACACCGGCTTGCCGGAGGAGAGTTCATGCACGAGTTTGCGTGGTTGACGGGAGGTGCCGTGTTGAAGCGAAACGGGTCTCAGCGATTGCTTGAGCGCTTCACGAAGCAAATCGGAACGCTTGGTATTGATGCGCGAGTCGTCGTTCAGCACGGATGTGCGGCGGCGATTAAACTCATTCGTCCACCGAGCTCCCTCGCGGGTCTGGAGGCGGTATTCGGACTCCACGGCCATGAGGTGCCCGGCATCGACCATTTTTTCGAGGAGCTTGGGCACTTGCTGCTCAAGTTTCGGGCGGTCTTGCTTGAGGTCTGCAACGAGCAAATCAATGAGGATTTCGGGTGTGGCCCGCACTCCATCATCCGAGCCGGGCGTGCGTGGGAGCTTGTCGATAAGGAAAATCAGCGCGCATAAGCGGGAGCGCAGGTCCCCCTCGGGAGTTCCATCCCGCTGCTTGCGGATAATTTCATCATATTCGCGTTCCAGTTGGCCGGAATTGATAAGGTCGGTTGCGATCTGGTCGTAGATGAAGTCGGCCGGCACAACAGCGCCCAAAGAGGCCTCTGCTGTCTGGCGCGCGGCCTCGAAAACAATCTGAAGCTGGGAGCGCAGCTGGGCTTTAGTGCCCGACTGGTCGGTGTTGCGAAGCACCTTCTCCCAAAAACGGCGACGGGTTGGCAAAAGCGGATAGTCTGCGGCGAAGATGGCATCGTCGGCATGGGTGGATTCCAAACGCGTGCCCTGCAGTTGGCGCGAAATCTCGCCTTGGTTCTGCTGCAGGCAGGATTCGATAGTGGGAATTTGCTCGGGTTTTTTGCGAAGAACCGTCTTGCGAATGACTCCCTCCACATCGGCGTCGGAGAGCTGCACCCGAACGGTAAAACGGGCCTGGAGGCGCTGGAGATTGGGAGTGGTATTAAGAGCGGATTGACCGGTGCCAAGTAAGAGCAGGCGGTTGTCGAGCTTCGTGCAGCAATTTTCGGCAATTTCCTGAATATCCATCGCCCTCTGGACGCGGTCGCCAATGAATTGCTGAACCTCATCCACAACGAGCAGCAAAAACGGAAGCTCGCCGTTTTTTCCGAAAATCTTACGCACGATATCGAGTGCCTGGTCGATCGTCGGCGAGTTGTCATCGCGAAACTGGTCGCGGATGGCGGCCTGTGCGTTTGCCGGCGTGCCATAACTGGAATCGGCCGCCACGAGAGCCTCGGCAAGCTGCGTGGAGAGCTTGAGATTCTTGACCTCAGCTTGGTCAACTCCGTGAGAAGATCATTGATTTCCACGGGCAGCTTCACGAGGGAGCGCGCGGTGGCTCCGTCTGGAAAACGGTAATCTTCCCAGAGATACCGGAGGACTTTGACAAGATGGGATTTACCACTTCCAAAAAAGCCGCTGATCCAGCCGGCTTCCTGCTCTTTTCGGCTGAGATTGCCCAAGTAGGCCCGCAGGATTCGTTCAAGACCCTTGGCGTATTCGCCTTCGCAGACAAATGTCTCCAGCTCAAAGCGGAGGGTTTTTATCAATCGTTCGTCGTCGCCGATTTCTGCGACTTTGGAGACGCCGTTATTAAGAAGCTCGATCGCTGTCGGGTCGCGGAAATAGAGGTCGCGGTTTTTCATGCCTGTATAAAACTTTCCGTAGAGGTGATTGGGACCGCCATGTAGTTGAAGCCATCGCGGGCATCCATGAAGCGGTAGATATTGCGTTGGTATTCTCCGGGGAAAAACACAAGCAGCCTTCCGGAAATGGAGTCCTCGACACGATCGATTAGGGTGGATACGCGCATGAAATCAAACAAGGAAGACAAGCCGGCGAGGGCGACCACACTGGTCGAATCGTGCCTGGCGCAGACCTCCCTCAC
>JAPLTI010000244.1 GCA_026398285.1 Verrucomicrobiota bacterium | reverse complement strand
GCTTCATGGAGAGTATGGCGAGAACCAGAACAAAACGCATCCCAACAGCAGCTCCTACTAAAGCTTGCAGGATCGCGGGGTATTGGGAACGAAAGTGTTTTTTGTAGAATCGCAGCATTCCCCAATGCTTGTGCCACTCGACAAAAACAGGACGCGCACGGCTACAAACGCCCTTGCCATGAAGAACAACGGCTTCGGGGCTGAAAAAAACACCCCATCCGTGTTTTTTGAATTCCATGCACAAATCCAAATCCTCGCAGTGCAGGAAAAAACCTTCGTCAAATCCCCTCACCTCTTCAAATGCCAAGCGCCTGACCATCATGCACGCGCCGGAAATCGCATCCACCTCGACAGGACGGATGGGGGACGCTGTGGATTCCATGTGAAAATCATGCCTGCGCAAAACTCTCCAAAGGCCGAAAGCCCGAACGAAAGATTTCCAAGGCGTGGGAATACTCCTCCGCCCTCCTCCCTGCTCGGTTCCATCGGGGTTTAGGAGCAATGGACCAACCATTCCGATGCGAGGATTTGCATCCAAGGCTTGTCTCATTTTTTCAAGAAGACCGGGCAATGCGACGCAATCAGGATTGAGAAACAAAATGTATGGCGTGGTGCTTGCGGCAGCTCCCTTGTTGCATGCCACGGCGAAGCCAGCATTGACAGGCGAACGAATGATTTTCAGCGATGGATTTTCGGCGAATTCCGCAACCACCGATTCGAACGCCGCAGGCTCTGAAGCATTGTCCACGAGAACAACCTCCCGTGACTGCAAAATGGCCGATTTCAGACAGGCGGCAAGAGCTTCACCGGCGTTGTAGTTCACAATCACAACGGCCACCTGGGAGGTCGGAACAGCCATAGGAAAAACAAACGAATCCGTCATGATCAGCCACGCACCTTCGTGGAAACTCGATTGCTGCTTGAAAGTATGAGGTGCGATATTTTCAGCAACCCACGGGCGGGGCGCGGTTGGAGAAGAACTAACCACGGATTTCGCAGATGGGCACGGATGATCCCATCAAGCTGGGATTGGCAGAAAAAAGCAAAAATCTTGCAAGCCTGCTTGCAGAGTTTTTGTTTTACCCTGCCCCATTCGCGTAGCGAATGCACCCGTGCCCATTTCTTCGTATCCGTGTTCATCCGGGTAATTTGATTCGGTCGCTCCCACTCCCTTACCCTTCGGGTCAACCTGCGGTTGATCCATCTCGCACCTGCCCCAGCACTCGATTGTGGTTTTATATTATTCTTTCCTGTAGTATGATGTGACTTGTTAGTTAGGCGGATTTCTTGTCCATGTTTGCGTGATGCAGTGCCGATGGAAACCGTGTGGCTACAGAAAAATGAGCGCATGGGCGTTTACTCGTAGCGGAGGGCGGTGATGGGGTCGATGGTGGAGGCTTTGGCGGCGGGGTAGAGGCCGGAGAGGAGGCCGGCGGCGAGGGCGAAGCCTACGGCGAGGAGGATGGAGTCGGGGGTGAGGACGGGGACATTTTCAGTGGGGGCGATGGTTTTGAGGATTTCGATGAGGCCGAGGGAGGCGAGGATGCCAAGGAGGCCACCGAGGAGGGAGACGAGGATGCTTTCGATGAGGATTTGCCAGAAGATGTCGCGCTGGCGGGCGCCGACGGCGAGGCGGATGCCGATTTCCCGGACGCGCTCGGAGATGCTGGCGAGCATGATATTCATAATCCCGATGCCTCCGACGACAAGGCTGATGGCGGAGATGAGTCCACCGCTAAGGCGGGCTGCGCGAACGCTGCTTTCCATGCGGTCGAACCAGTCCTGGCGTGTTTCGAGGTCGAAGTCGTCCACGCCGCGGTGGGTGGTGTCGAGGATGCGGCGCACCTGGTCGAGGGCAGGGCGGAAGTGATCCAAATCCCCCACCCTCACGGTGAGGGTTTCGAGTTTCATGGTTTCGAGGGAGTCGAGAGGGAAGGCACCGGAACGGAGTTCGTGGAACATGGTGGTGAAGGGAACGAGAACGGTTTCATTTTTTTGCCGGAAGGGATCCCAGCGGCGAGAGATGCTTCTGCCGGAGCGGCGGGCGCGGGCCTGCTCCTCCATTTCATAAAGGGGGAGAACTCCCACGACCTCGAATGGCCGGTTGTCGATGAGGATGCTTTTGCCGACGATGAGCGGGGGTGGAATGCCGGGCCAGAGGTTCTTGGCCACGGTGTCGCCGACGACCGCGCAGCGCGATCCACGCTCGAGATCGAGCGCCGTGAGGAATCGTCCTGCGGCGATCTGATGCATGGCTATGACAAAATGGTCTGGATAGACGCCGCGCACCATGCGGCGGTCGGGGTTTCCACCGCCATCGGTGGCGACGGCGGTGTTCAGCGAAATTTCAGGCGAGACATGAGAAATGAATGTGGCCGAGCGGCGGATGGCTTCGGCGTCGCGCAGGGTGCGCCCAGGCGAGAGATTTGCGAATTCGTATTTTCTGCTGGAGGGCTCTTTGTTGACGATGGTGACGAGTTCGAGCCCACCCATCTGCTGCATGAAAATGCGGGTTCCGTCCTCGATACCGCGTGTGAGGGCCATGGTGGCGATGAGGCTGCTGACACCGAGGACGATGCCGAGCATGGAGAGGGCGGTATTCGCGGGTTATGCGGCCGTCGCGGATTTCGATGACTCGGCGTGAGCGGGCGGCAATAGCGGGGTCGTGCGTGACGAGGACAACGGTCTTCCCAGACGCATGGAGGGCGTCGAACATTTCTAAAATCATGCGCCCGGTGGCGGAGTCGAGGTTGCCGGTGGGTTCGTCGGCAAAGAGGATGCGAGGATTGTTGACGAGGGCACGAGCTATGGCGACGCGCTGACACTGGCCACCGCTGAGCTGGGGCGGGCGATTTGCGAGGCGGTCGCCGAGGCCGACATCACTCGCCGCTTTCTTGGCGCGGGCGAGGCGTTCGCGGGAGGGGACTCCGGCATAGATGAGCGGCAGGGCGATGTTGGAAACGACATCGAGTTTCGGCAGCAGATTGAAGGCTTGGAAAACAAAGCCGATTTCGCGGTTGCGAACGTGGGCGAGTTCGTCGTTGGAGGCTTTGGCGAGATCGTTGCCGCAAATTTCCATTCGGCCGGTCGTGGGGGTATCGAGGCAGCCGAGGAGGTGCATGAGAGTGGATTTGCCGCTGCCGCTGGAGCCGATGATGGCGATGAACTCGCCCTCCTCAATGCGGAGGTTGACCTCATTGAGCGCCCGTATTTCCTGATCGCCGACGCGATAGACTTTGCTGAGGCCTTCGAGGTGGATGAGGCTCACGACTTGGATTTTTTTGAGGCGTTTTTGGAAGGCTCGGCAGGCTCGACGAGAAGGACATCCTCGCCTTCGCGGATGCCGGACTGGATTTCGGCATCATTCGCATCGATGGCTCCCACGGTGACTTCGCGCCGGACAGGTTTGCCGTCCTCGAGCACATAGGCGACCTTGCGGCCTTGATTTTCGAAGATGGCTGTGAGGGGCACGGCAACGACGCCGGCTGCCTTCGGCAAGGCGAGGCGCACGCTTACCGACACGCCGGGCTTGAGGCCGGCCTCGTTGCTGTCGATGAGACCACGAATCTCGAAGCCCTTGATGTTGTTTTTCACGCTGGCCAGGGGAGCGATGAAATAAACTTTGGCGGAAGCGGCGGACTCGCCGGAGTCTGGCGATTTGAGAGTGAGTTGCTGCCCCAGGCTCAACTTGGAGGCGTCGAGCTGGTTGACTTGGGAGATGATAAGCAGGCTGGAGAGATCGGCGAATATCATAAGGCTGGTGCCGGAATTCACGCTGGCGGCGCCTACGACGACTTGGCCTTCGCTGACGGGGATTTCGAGGACGGTTCCATCGAAGGGTGCGAGGACGCGGGTTTTCGAGAGACGGTCATCGACGGTCTGCCTGCGGCGGAGGGCTTTATCGAGCCCGTTTTCCTCGATTCGGAAGTCGGCCATCATGTTGACAAATTCCTCTTCGCTCAGGAGCCTGCGCTCGTGAAGTTGGCGGGCGCGGTCAAAGTTGCCCTTGGATTTTCCCATGGTGAGCCGCGCGCCCTCGATCTCAGTCTCGGCGGCGGCGCGCTCGTTGAGGAGATCGGTGTCATCAATCGTCACCAGCAGGTCGCCTTTTTTCACACTCTGGCCGGGCGTGACATGGATGCGGCGGATTTTCCCTCCGATCTCAGGCTTCACATCGACCTGGAGAGAGGGTTTGACCTCGCCGGCGAGAAGCAAATCGGGCGAGATATCGGCGAGGCGAGCTTTAGCGGTGGGGAAATCCTCTTTTTTCTCAACAGAGGAAAATGGCGGCCAGCCTTGGTAAAAGGCGGTTCCAGCAAGAATAAAAACGAGGACGACTGCGGAGAGGTATTTGGTCACGGAGGGCTTACTCTACAGGCTCAGGGTGTTTTTTCAACCAACACCGCTGCGGCGGCTGTGTAGCCGTGAATCGCATTCAAGCCACGGATGGGAGCGATTTCGCCATTGCAGAAACAACCGGCGATTGGTTTGCCGCCAAGAGCCTCGGAGAGTTCGGAGGCATCTTGATTCACCGTGCCGAAAAAATTCTTACCTCGACCGAGACATGAGAAGAGCAGAGCGCCATAGGCACGCCGTTTAGCCTGCCGAACCGGCTCGTAGCCACGGGCGAGATCCTGGAGGGCGGCGCTGGGGTTGCGAATTTGGTATTGGAGGGTTTGTCCAATGCGGGGAATGCCCGCTATCACGACCGCGCCGGAGTCGGGGTCTGCTCCGATAATGTTTTTCACAAGGAAGTCGCCGGAGTGGAACTCGTGGATGTATTCCGAACCCGCAAGACCGGCGAAGAGATTGCCTCTGGCGTTGGATTTCTCATCATCACTGAGCGTTTCGAAGGCGCGCTCCAGAGCACGGTAAGCCGGTTGGCCGCCCAGCGCGTAAATCACATTGTGGTCGGCGCGGGTCACTGTGAAAGGCTCCCCAATTGGGCGACAGCCTTGACTGAGAGCTGGAACGAGAGCCGTGCGGCCAATCACAGGCACGGCGACGGCATCCACCGGTGTTCCATTAATGAACGCGGTGATCTCATGCGAATCCCCCCCGCTGGCGAGGCCGCCCACCACACTCAGTCCATGTGCCTCGCGGTTGCAGGAGTTGATCCAATCCTCGATCGGAAAAGCATAGGGGTTGGCGAGGGTGATCCAGCCGTTTGACTCGACAGAAGATGAGTAGTCGGAGCTCTCGAGCGCAAGCGGGTCGCCAAAATCGCCCTGGCAGGCGATGAGGGAAAAACCGGATCCTCCCTCGAACTCGCTCCCTCCCTCGATGCGTCCGCCTGTCGTGCAGCCAATGATGTCTTGGATGTGTCCATCGACTCGCAGCGTTTCACAGAACTCGGCGATATGGGGCACGTAGTCGGCGCTGACAAAAGCAAAAGCCATACGCGCTGGCGTTTTGAGCGATTCCCTGATTTGGAGGGCCGCTGCGAGAACCTCCGGGGACTTGTAGACACCGCTTACATGAAAACTGGCTGCTTTGAACTTACCCATATCGTGCCCATCATTACGCACCGGTTCTGCGAGTCAATCCACCGCTCCAACGGCGGACAAACTTTTACCCGAGAATGCGGCGGATGGTTTTCAGCGAGTCGAAACACTCGACCGCACACTCGCGGGCGGCGCGGGAGAGGCGCTCCCAGTCTTGAAGCACGCGGCGAGCGCAATCCACAGCGGAGGCCTTGTCGTGCATCCACAGGAAACCACTCTCGGCAGGCAGGTATTTTTCAGCGGCGGTGGATTCCGTGATGACAGGACGGCCCAGCGCGAGAAATGCCGCCGCCCGGTCGCTGATCCAGCCCGTGCGCGTCACATCATCCACCTTCACCGGCGTGAACTCCGCGAGCGAGCCGCGCAAGTAGTTAAAATAATGCTCTGGCGAGCAAACGACATCTCGAGGGTAAACATGACGCCATCCGTGTGCGCGCAAGCGGTCGGCCTCGGTATCGTCAGGGTTCATATGCATGGCCAACTCCCACTCGACTTCGGGCACCTCTGCCGGCACATCGAGATAGGGTTCGAACTGCGCCCGCTTCGAGTAGTCGCGGTAAATGCCATCAATCTCCAGCCAACCCTCCCAATACCACTGACCGACCGTGGTGAAGCGGTTTCGCGCGGGGCGCGGGGCTGGTTGCAGAAGCTCGGTGTCGACGATCGGATGGAATGTTTTCCATTCCACTCCAGGAGGCGGCTTGGGCAGACGGCACTCGGGCGAATGCATGTTCAGCCCAATCGACCAAAACTCGGTGTGAAAGGACTGTCCGAGCTCGAGTTTATCCATCCAATGACAGATCTCGGTCGGGTCGATATTGAGGTATATGCGGCGCTCGAAGAGCTGCACCAGCGGCGGGCGGATGGAGTAGCTCAAGTTCAGCAAGGTTGTAGGCCCACCGAGGCGCTCGCGGAATTCCCGCTCCGACATGCCGTGAAAATCAAAGCCCGCGAGGTCCTGCAACTCCGCCGCCTCCCGCTGGTAGAGCAAAACATAGTTGAGCCCATAATGGCGCATGCGCTCGTCAAAAATCCGAATGCAACGGGCATCGAGAGCGGCATCTCCGGATGCAGGCATGAGCTCCAGCCAAAAATAATCAACACCCAGGCGCTTCAATCCCAGTGCCCATTGCAGGGGGACGGAAAAGTTGCCACCGCCCTCGGGATACTTCGCCGCAAATCCACTGCCCAGGAAAACCGTGCCCGCGTAGTTCATAATGGCGGCAAGTCATAGCGGATATGCCGCCAACCGCACGGCGAAAAAATGCGGGCGACGGTCATAGACCGCCGCTACAGGGGCGACTCTTCCTCGCCTTGGCTGAATGCAGGGAGAGGTTTGACCGGGGAAGTGTTGAGGGCTTTGACACGCTCGTGGATGCCGGGGGCGATTTCGGGTTGGCGGGTGTAGGCCATGGCGAGCATTTCCAACTTGGCGTCGAGGTTGTCGACCATGTTGAGGGCAATGGCTTCGGGAGTCTTGGGCTCGACGGGGGAGCCGAATTGGAGTTCCCCGTGATGCGAGGCGATGAGGTGCAGGAGGTGCAGGCGCACATCTTCCGAGGCCGGCTCAATACCGCGCCAGGTCTCAAGCGGCAACTTCCGCCAGAGGGCGTTGACCGCTTCGATGCCAATACTGATATGGCCGAGAAGCTCACCTCGCAGCTCGCGTGGGATTTCAAACCCAGCCTCGGGCGGACACATTTCCCAGAGTTTGCCACAGTCGTGAAAAAGAACACCGGCGAGCAGCAGGTCGCGATTGAGAACAGGGTAGGCGCTGCAAACGGCCGAGGCGGAGCGCATCATCTGACCGGTGTGACGGAGTAGACCGCCACGGTGAGCGTGGTGATTATGCCGCGCGGCGGAGGCACGCTGGAAGCGGGGTCCGAATTCCTGGAGAAACAAC
Source organism: Verrucomicrobiota bacterium (assembly GCA_026398285.1). Taxonomy (GTDB): domain Bacteria; phylum Verrucomicrobiota; class Verrucomicrobiia; order Chthoniobacterales; family Terrimicrobiaceae; genus UBA967. The sequence goes on along the minus strand of JAPLTI010000244.1, from coordinate 15,008 downwards.
TCGCACAGACCGCGCAGACGCGGATCGCGCATGGTTTGCACAAGCTCACGCACATCCGCAAAGTCCTTTTCCAGCGCAGCAGTCTCCTCCTCGCCGCCGACGAAAAGTTCCGCCGTTTCTTGCGGATCCAGCACGCGCATACGCCAGCGCCGGGCATCGAGGCCGAAGCTGCCATTGACTGCAAATTCCCCTTCGACCTCCACGCACTCGCCACGCGCGAGTTCCTGACAGGCCGCGAAGGCGTCGGTGTCCGACCATGCCCGCAGCGTGAGAACATCGCCGGCGTCGCGGACCTTCATTTCCCAATAGGGCTTCCCGTTTGAGGATTCTTTTTTGGTGAGTTCATCGACTTGCCCACGCAGGCGTGCGGCAAGGGAAATGCCACGGCACTCGCTGCGGAGTTGAGTAACGGTTTTGCGTCCGGGATCGTTCATAATCGTTTCCTCAAGCTTCGGCAGGCAGCGCTCCATCCCCCGCGCGGCAGAGGATGCCGGTGGCTTTGTGCTTGGTTTGCGCGGCGTAGGCAGCCTCCACAGCGACACGCACAGACTCTGCAGCGTCGATCTCGACCAGCGCGACGATGGCGCCGCCGAATCCTCCGCCGGTGAGGCGGGCGCCAAGGCAGCCGGGCTGCGCGGTGGCCAGGGTGACAAGAAGATCGAGTTCCGGCGTGCTGTTTTCAAAATTCTCGATCGAGCTGCGGTGCGAAGCCGACATGAGAGGACCGAGCGCTTCGGCGCGACCTGACCGCAGGGCATCGATCGCAAGAAGAACGCGTTCATTTTCCCCCACCACATGACGGGCGCGGCGTTTGGCTAATTCGGGCATTTCAGAGGCCTCGAGCTGTGCGCTGGTAGCATCCCTCAAGGCGGGCACGCCCATGCATCGGGCGGCTTCAAAGCACTGCTCGCGCCGTTCGTTGTATTCGCCACCGGTGAGCGCGTGTTTCACGCCGGAGTTGATGATGAGCAGGCCGAGGTGCGATGGAAACGGCACGGCATCCACCGATTCGCTGCGGCAGTCGAGATACACGAGGTGGTCTTTTTTTCCAAAAACAGAGGAGGCCTGATCGAGGAGGCCGCAATTCACACCGACGAATTCATTTTCCGCGCGGCGGCAGAGCTTCGCCAGGTCCAGACGGGACATTTGAAACGGATAGAGGCGCGTGAGAAGAACCGCCGTCGCCACTTCCAAGGCGGCGGAACTCGAAAGCCCGGCACCGGCGGGTAGGGTGGATTCATAGGATGCCTCGAATCCACCGGCTTCGCCCCCCGCACGGGCGAGCATCTCGGCAACGCCCAGCGGATAATCGATCCACTCGCCGGTTTTTTTGAGACCTGTAGCGCGTTGGATTTTTCCTTCATAGCTAACGCCCGAAGTTGAGAGGCGGATTTCGCCATTCTCGAGCCGGCTTCCGGTAGCGGTGATGCCGAGTTGCAGTGCTGCGGAAAGAACGACGCCGCCGTTGTAATCCGTATGGTTTCCGAGAATTTCAACGCGGCCGGGAGCGAAGGCTGTCACTTGGGTCATAGACCCCGCATGATCAACGCCGGATAGGCACTTGCCAAGGGGCAATTCCATGGCAGGATGAAGCTGAAGGAGTCCACTATCATGTCAGAAACACTTGAAAACAACATCGTGAGCAAAAAACTCGAAAGCAGCAGCGAACACGCAAAAAAAGCCATCGACGCAGCCACCGAAGCCGGCCGCAATGTGGGTGACACTGCGAAAAAAGAGGCGAAAGCCGCATACGAAACCGGCCGCGAACATCTCGGTGCAGCAGCCAAGGATCTCGGCGAAGCAGCCAGCGCGACCTACGGCAATGTCCGCGACCGCGCCAACTCGCTCTACTCGGACGCCTACGACCGCGCCCACGACTACCAGACCGAGGCGGAGAGCTACATCCGCGAGAATCCGCTCCAAGCCGTAGCCATCGCTGCTGGCGTGGGCTTCGTGCTCGGAGTGCTCCTTCGCCGGTAAGACATTTTGGACACCAAAGGCACGGTTGGAGCTCCGCGAGGATTAATGGCGGAGCTTCTGAGCCTCGTAGGTTCTTTTGGCCGCTATGCACAGGCCATGGGAGCTCTTGCGGGCGAGGAATCCCGGGAGGCGGCCGCCTTGGGCGTTCGCCTGCTTGTGATGTTGCTGGCAGCTCTGTTTTTTGCCGCCTTCGGTTACATCCTCCTCATCTTCGCTGTGGCGTTCTTTGCGGCCTTTGTGCTGGGCGTTTCCTGGCTTTGGATCCTGGGAGGATTTACCGCGCTGCACGCCCTGCTGGCCTACATTTGCGCCCGCCATGTGAAGGTCCACAGCCGCACGCCGATTTTTGAGGAAACCCGCCGCGAGGTGGCCCGAGATTTGGAATCCCTCCGCAAAAGCTCTGCGCCATGACCAGCAAACAGGAAATCCTCGAAGAACTCCGCCGCAGCCGCGTGGCGATAGCGCGTGACACAGCATCCATCGCCGAGGAGCTCAACCTCGTTTCAAAAATCCGGCGTTCGGTGAAGAACCGTCCACTTGCTTGGCTAGGCAGTGCTGCCGCGCTTGGCTACATCCTTGCCGGCCCGAAGACGCGCAAGGCCCCAAAAAACATTTCTGTCAAAAAAGGGGCGAAGTCCGAAAAATCGGAACCCGCCCGCACTGAACGGCAGGGCTTTTTCAGCATTCTTTTCAACCTGGCGAAGTTTCTCTTCCCCCTCCTCCGCCCGGCCCTCTCGGCCTACGCCGCGCAACGCCTGGGCGAACTCTCTTCGCGAATCCCCCGCTGATTTTTTCATATGCACGATCCACGCTGTGACCAACTGGCCGATGTCTTGACGCGGCATTCCACCAAACTCAAACCCGGCGAAAATGTGCTCATCGACATCTTCGATGCGCCGGAGGAGATCGCCATCGCACTCATCCGCGCCACCCGTGCCTGCGGAGCCGTGCCGTTCGTGCAGAGCCACCACGCGCGCATCAGCCGCGAAATGGCCCTCGGCGCGGAAGCCGGGCAACTTGAGGTGACCCGCTCTATCGAACTCGCCCGCATGAAAAAAATGCAGGCCTACATCGCTGTGCGCGGCAGCCACAACATCACCGAGATGTCGGATGTGCCGGATGAAAAAATGCGTCTCATTTCCGGTGCCATGCGCCCTGTCATGGACTGGCGCATCAACAAGACAAAGTGGGTCGTCCTCCGCTGGCCAACAGCCGCCATGGCACAGCAGGCGCAGATGAGCACGCCTGCCTTTGAGGATTTTTACTTCAAGGTCTGCACGCTCGACTACGGCCGCATGGCTCCCGGCATGGCAGCACTCAAGGAACTCATGGACCGCACCGACAAGGTCCACCTCAAGGGCCCCGGCACCGACCTGCGCTTCTCGATTAAAAACATCGGCTCCATCACCTGCGGCGGCGACCGCAACATTCCCGACGGCGAAGTTTTTTCCTGCCCTGTAAAGAAGAGCGTCGAGGGCCATGTGAGCTTCAATGTTCCCAGCATTTATCAGGGCCACGCCTTCGACAATGTGCGCTTGGAATTCGCCGAAGGCCGCGTGGAAAACGCCACGGCGAACAACACCGCCGCCCTCAACCGCATCCTCGATAGCGACGCCGGCGCCCGCTACATCGGGGAATTCGCGCTCGGATTCAATCCGCACATCCTCCACCCGATGCGCGACATCCTCTTCGACGAAAAAATTTCCGGCTCCTTCCACTTCACGCCCGGCCAAGCCTACAAAACAGCGGGAAACGGCAACACCAGCCGCATCCACTGGGACATGGTCTGCATCCAACGCCCCGACTACGGCGGCGGCGAGGTGTGGTTCGACGGCAAACTCATCCGCAAAGACGGTCTCTTCACCCTTCCTGCCCTCAAGAAACTCAACCCCGATTATTTGCTGGGAACGAAACATTAATTCGAGTGCCAAGGATTTTCGGTTGATGCCCCCATCCCCCGTCCGATAGCCTGCAAATCTTTCCTTATGGAACAATCCATCGCCCTGCGCGAACTCCAAGTCGAACGCAAGCACATCATCATCGAGCTTCGCGAGAATGACCGCGGCCGCTTCCTCAAGATCACCGAGGAAGCCCACGGGCGCAGGAACTCCGTTATTATCCCAAGCACCGGCCTCGACGAGTTCGAAGCGTGCCTCGACGAAGTCCTCACCGAGGGCGAAGAAACGGAATAAAAACACCTCGTCGATCCATGAACATCCTTGTCACCGGGGGCTGCGGATTCATCGGCAGCAATTTCATCCGTCAGAGACTCAACGAGAGCGCGTCTCCGCTTTGCAAACTCGTCAATCTCGACCTCCTCACCTACGCAGGCAACCCGGCCAATCTCGTCGACCTCGCCTCCGACCCGCGCTATGTTTTTCAAAAAGGCGATATCGGCGATGAAACGCTTGTAGCCAGCCTGCTGCAGGAGCATGACATCGACGCCATCGTGAATTTCGCCGCCGAGTCGCATGTGGACCGCTCGATCGACTCCCCCGAGCCATTCATCCAGACCAATGTCACCGGCACACTTCGCCTCCTGAATGCCGCCCGCCGCCACTGGAGCCAACTGCCGGATGAGCGCCGCGAAAAATTCCGCTTTCTGCATGTCTCGACCGACGAAGTCTACGGAACCCTTGCCCCGCACGACCCGGCATTTTCCGAGACCACGCCCTTCGCGCCAAACAGCCCCTACGCCGCCTCCAAGGCCGCCAGCGACCACCTCGTTCGGGCATTCCAGCACACCTACGGCCTCCCCACCCTCACGACAAACTGCTCGAACAACTACGGCCCCTACCATTTTCCCGAGAAGCTCATCCCGCTCATGATCCTCAACGCCCTCGATGGCAAGCCGCTTCCAGTCTATGGCGATGGACAGCTGATCCGCGACTGGCTCTATGTCGAGGACCACGCCACCGCCATCTGGCTCGTTCTGCAGCGCGGCCGCACGGGTGAAACCTACAATGTCGGCGGCCTCAACGAACGCGCAAACCTCGATGTGGTGAAAACCCTCTGCGCCCTCCTCGATGCGAAATCCCCCCGCCCCGACGGTGCCTCCTACACAGCCCAGATCACCTATGTCGCCGACCGCCCCGGCCACGACCGCCGCTATGCGATCGACTGCTCAAAACTCCAATCCGAACTCGGCTGGGCACCCCGCGAATCCTTCGAAACCGGCCTCGCCAAAACCGTGGACTGGTATTTGAAAAGCCGCTCCTGGACCGACGACATCACCCAAAACCGCTACAACCGCGAACGCCTCGGCGCCGCCAAGTAGTTGGTTTATTTTACGCCGCTACAGAACCCGCGCGGCAGCGCGCCAATCCTTGGAGGGTCGACCTCCGGCTTGACCCATTTTCGCGGCAAAGCCGCCATTGCATCAAAGGAGAACGCCGCAGCCGCGAAGCAAATCGGCGGATCACCCGAAAAATGATTCTCTCCTCCATGATTCTGTCTCCCTCCCCGGCAGTCATAGACAGCCGCTACAGGACCCGCGCGGCAGCAGCCTGTTCGTGAAACATCCGAACGCTTGCGCGGTCTGCGCTGGTAAAGGCGCCTCTCTGCGATAGAAACAACTCCACCATGAAAAATCGTCCCTTTGGCAAACACGGATTCGACTGCTCGGAAATCGGCTTCGGCGCTTGGGCCATCGGCGGCGGCTGGGGTGCACAGGCAGATACCGACTCGATCGCCGCCCTAAACCGCGCGCTCGATCTCGGGTGCAACTTCATCGACACCGCCGCCGGCTACGGAAACGGCCGCAGCGAAAAACTCATCGCCCAAGTCCTCCGCGAACGCGCCGCCGCAGGGAAAACCGACAAGGTCTTCGTCGCCACCAAAACCCCGCCCAGCCCGGGAATCTGGCCGCCATCGCCCTATTGCAAAGCCGAGGAACGATACTCAGAGGCGTATCTGCGGGAAAACATCGCCCAGCGCTGCGCCTACCTTGGCACGGAGCGACTCGACCTTTTGCAACTCCACACCTGGACGCGCGCCTGGAACCGCAATCCCACCCCGTTCAAAGTGCTCCGCGACTTGCAGCGCGAGGGTAAGATCAGCCTCATCGGCGTCTCCACTCCCGAGCACGACCAGAACAGCGTTATTGATCTTATGCGCGGCGGATGGATCGACTCCGTGCAGGTCATCTACAACTTTTTCGAGCAAGAACCCGCCGCCGAGTTGCTCGATGTGGCGCAGGAACACGGCGTCGGCGTCATTGTGCGCGTGGCGTTCGACGAAGGCGTCCTGACGGGCAAATTCACAGCCGAGACCCAGTTCCCCTCCGATGACTTCCGCAGTTCCTATTTCGCTGGCGACCGCTTGAGTCGCGCCGTCCAACGCGCCGAAGCGATCCGCAAGGACATTTCAAGCACCGGCCTCACAATGGCACAGGCAGCGCTCAAGTTCGTGCTCGCCCACCCCGCCGTCTCCACGGTCATTCCCGGGATCCGCAACACCGCACAGGCTGAGGCAAACTGCGCCACAAGCGACCTGCCCGACCTAGCCCCCGACCTCCTGGAAAAACTCCGCCGCCACAACTGGCGCCGAGGCCTCTGGTATGGCGGCAAATAGGCCCTCAGCAGCTCCTAAGTAACAATTTTTTAGTGTTAACCCAAAGCATTTTATTTAACCACAGAGGACACAGAGAGCACAGAGGAGATCTAGAGGGCACGGGCGCATTCGCGATGCGAATGGGGCAGGGCAAAAACAAATACTCTGCAAGCAAGCTTGATCGATTTTTGCTTTTTTTCTGCCAATCCCAGCTGGCTGGGATCATCCGTGCCAATCAGGGATATCCGTGGTTGCTTTCTCTCCAACCGCGCAGCGCTCGTGGGCTACTTAAAACTTCATTGATGACGCTTCGCTCAGATTCTTAAAACTTCCACTATGTCTCTACTCGGAAAACTCAACCACCTCACCGTCCTCAAAGACTCCAGCCCCGGGCTATTCCTCGATGGCGGGGAACTCGGAGAAATCCTCCTGCCGGGGGATGCCATTCCGAAAGGTGCCTGCCCCGGCGATGTGCTGGAGGTTTTCATCTATCGCGATTCCGAGGACCGTCTCGTCGCGACCACGCTCAAGCCTCTCGCCACTGTCGGCGACTTCGCCGCGTTGAAGGTCACGGAGGTCCACCCGCGCATGGGAGCCTTTCTCGACTGGGGATTACGAAAAGATTTGCTTCTTCCGAATGCGGAGCAGGAACGCCGCGTGCAAGTCGGCGACACAGTGGTCGTGTATGTTTTCATCGACCACCAGACGGAACGCATCATCGCCACCACGCGCCTGGAAGGGCACATAGACCACACGCCTCCGCCATACAAAACCGGCTACGAAGTCTCCCTCCTCATCGCCAGCGAGACGCCCCTCGGCTACAACGTCATCATCAACAACTCCCGCCTCGGACTTCTCTACCGCAGCGAACTCGCCACACCGCTTGAAATCGGCCAGCGCTGCGAAGGCTTCATTCGCGCCATCCGCCCCGACGGCAAGATCGACCTCGGCCTCGACCCTCAAGGTTATCAACGCGTCGCCCCGCTCGCCGACCGTATCCTCACCGCCCTCCGCTCAAACAACGGCACCCTGCCCTACAGCGACTCCAGCTCGCCCGAAGAAATCCGCGCCGCCTTCCAGACCAGCAAAAAAGCCTTCAAACAAGCCCTCGGCAACCTCTACCGCCAACGCCTCATCGAACTCCACGAGTCAGGCATCCGCTTAAAATCACGAAAGGCGTGAAATCGAAAACACCCGGCCCCATTCAAGCTGCGCGCGGCAGCGCGAACTTAAAACTTAATCCTTAAAACTTAAAACTCCTACCCTCACCCCACCCAGTCGAAGCGCATCTCTTGAGTCACCTCCGGATGCAGGCTCAGGTGGACTGGACAACTACGCGCCGCATTTTCCAAAAGCGTGCGCTGCGGATGGTCCGCACTAAGCGGAACCGTAAAAACAACCGTCAGCTTGGCAATGCGCCGGGGCGGCTGCGGAGTCATTTCTTTCAGCACCTTCACCGTTGTCTTCCCGAGGTCGACTCCATGCCGACGCGCGGCGATACCCATGATCGTCAGCATGCAGGTGCCAAGGGATGTCGCCGCAAGATCAGTCGGCGAAAACGACTCCCCGCGCCCCTCGTTGTCCACCGGCGCATCGGTCGTAATGACAGTTCCCGACGGCTCATGCCGCGCCTCGCAGCGCAAATCTCCCAAATACTGAATCGAAATTTCAACCATGCGCGCATTCTAAACAAACACCCTCGCCCATTGCAAAGCTGGGTTTTCGAGACGACGCCTTGGCATCCATCTCTCACACACCCTTCGATCAACAGCGAACCGGTCACTTCGTTATCAAGCGACTTCTAGAAGAACTTCAGGGTGGCGGGTCGCGATTTGAAGAAGGCGCAGAGCCGAACCGGAGGGTCGCCGTCGACCATACTCCCAGCTCATCACACTCGCAGGTCGAACGCCGAGGAAGCCCGCGAAAACGGCTTGGCTAAGATTAAGGCTCTTGCGCAAGTCCGCGATCTGGCTGGCATCAAGCGATTCTGGTCTTGGGATGCTCGCGCGGCGCAATGTGGCTTTGCGGGAGTCCTGCAGGGCTTCCGAGAATTGAGTGGCCGAGGCGACCAAGTCCCCGCCATCAAAAGGCATGTCCTGCAGAGCCTCAAGAATTTCGGATTTGGTGCGCAATTTTCCGGAGCGCGTTTTGCTCGGCTTGGGTGAGAGATGTTTTGGAACTTTTGCCATAGATTGCAACAAGGTGGATTTCGTCTCTTTCTGGGTTGTGCAGGTAAATCACACGCGCACCGCCGCTCTTACCAATTCCGGCGCTGGGAAACGCCATGCGGGCCTTCCGAAAGCCTCCACATCCCCGCATGACAGCGCCTTGCAAGGGGTCGCTCGCGAGATCGATTTGGAAAGCTCGATAGTCTTCATCTGGAAACCGGGTGATCTGTTTTGTGAACTCAGCAGACTCTATAAATTCCATATGACTATGTCGTATGTTTTTCAATGAATATTTAACTTTGCTACCCGTGCACTCATCTCCTTGAGCACCTTCACCGTTGTCTTCCCAATGTCGATTCCGTGCCGACGCGCGACTGCACCGATGATATTCAGCATACAGGTGTCTAGAGATGCAGCTACGAGACCAATTGGTGAGAACAGGTCGCCGAGTCTACAACGCAAAGTTTCCATCCGTTCGTTTAAACAAACGCCCTCACCCATTGCAAAGCTGGGTTTTCGAGCTTTCTTTTTGTGTCCCGGTTTTTAAAGTGACGCACCTTGGACTCCTCAAAAAAATCTTCTAAAAAACAAAGCGCTAAATCCCGCAGCGCGGCGGAAACGGACACCACGCCGACTGCTACACCGCCCGAGCCAGCGCCAACGCCCCTCGCGCGGATCCTATCCTGGAGCGGATTCTACGCCATCCTGCTCATCTGCATGGGCTATGTTTTCTTCCACGCTTTCCTCATCGACAGCGTGACCGTGCGGCTCTGCCGCGAACTCGACGGCCCGAATGCCAAACCCACGGAAGTCCTCCCCGTGCCGCTTCTCGAGATCGCCTTCGACGGATATGTGTGGAACCGCCATGCGGAGCACCTGGGTAAAAATGGCGAATGGCAAATGCGCAAAACAGACATGGACAACGCTCCAGAGGGACGCGAGGTTCACTGGAACTCCGCCTTCGCTTGGTATCTGCGAGGCCTCGGCGAACTCCACCGCCACTTCTCCGGCGACACGCTTCGAAACAGCATTTTTCGCGCATCGATCTGGGCAAATCCCCTTCTTCTCATCGCAGCCCTTGCCCTCTTTGCAACTCTCTCCGCCCGGCGTTTCGGCCCGCTCTGCGGATCGGTGCTGGCGATCGGAATGATCACCACCGCTTCGTTCTACGAAGGCTTCCTGCCCGCGTATCCCGACCACCACGGCATTACCGCATTCGCCCTCATGGGCATCATTTTCGGCATCGCCTGGGCCGGCGCGGGCTGGGTGCAAAAACCCGATGGCACGGCATTCATTATCCCCACCTCGCTGAAACAAGCGCGGCACGGCATGATTTTTTCCGGCGTCAGCGGCGCTGCAGCACTTTGGATCAGCGGGTTTTCTGCTGCATTTGTTGCCGTGGGAGTTGGTCTGGGTGCCATTGTCACGGCATCGCTGTTTATCAAAAAAGCAGCGCGGCAAGGTTGCCAATATCACCCGGAGCTCTGGAGACTCTGGGCCATAACCACGGCCTCTGGCAGCTTGGGTTTTTACATTTTAGAGTATTTTCCCAACGACCTCGGGATGCGTTTGGAAGTAAACCACCCACTCTACGCTTTGGCGTGGCTGGGAGGCGGATGGATCATTTTTGAGGTCACGCGCTGGATCAATGACCTGCAATCAGGAAAAGCCCCCTTCCCATGGAAAAAACTCCTCTTGCCGCTTGGAGCCTGCGCCGTCCTTCCAATCGTCATTCTGACCCTCGGCCCATCTGTTTACATCCCTGGTGATCCCTTTATGGGCGGCCTTTGGAAGAATATCGCCGAGTTGCTACCGCTTTTGACGCGAATTCAAATGGGCGCCATCACTTGGAAAGTAGCCTTCGGGCTTTTCCCGGTATTCCTTCTGGCCTCGCTGATCATCGCCTTCCTTAAAAATGTAAATTCCGCGACAAAAGGGGTCTTCATTTTTCTCTGCATTCCTATTTTGGCCATCACGGCGATGCAAATTTATCAGGTGCGCTGGGGAATGCTGAATGGTCCGCTTTACATTGCCTTGGCCGCGCTTGTCATTCCTCAACTCTGGCGCTTGGTGCCTCGCCTCCCGGCCTTCCGAGTTGGTGCGGCGATTGCCTTGTTCGGTGCAGCCTACCTCTTTTCTGTCGATACCGTGAATGGCATGCTCATGCCTTTTTGGCAGCAATACAATAGCAAACAGAACATGCAGGTCGGCTCTGGTCAACTTCTTGCGCTACTGCATCGCGACATGGCAAAAACCATCCTGCAAAATGCGAATGGAAAACCTGTAGTCCTCCTGAGCAGCCCAAACAGCTCGTGCCTACTTTCCACACTTGGTGGGTTTAAAACAATCGGAACACTTTACTGGGAAAATGTGGACGGACTTAAATCCGCTGCCAAGATGCTCAACGCCCAATCCGACGAGGAGGCGCTTGCCATGTTTAAGGAACACGGCATCACCCATGTCTCGCTCATGACATGGGAGAACTTTATCGGCCCATATTTTCAAATTCTTTACCCAAATCCTGTTCCAGGAAAATCCCTTGAGAACTCATTCGGACAGCGCGCCCTTTTCAAAAAAATCCTCCCGCAGTGGGCCCGCCCGATCCCGTATCCTAAAAATTTCCTGACGAACGCGCTGAAACAAGATGTCCTCATGCTCGAAATCGTGCCGGACCAAACGAAGGAGGAAGCCGAATTTCACCTCGCCCGCTTTCTGCGCATCTCGGAAGGCAATCCCGTCGCCGCCGAGATCATGCTCAAGGGCATACTCGACCGCTCCCCCGCCAGCAATGCTGTCCGCATGGAACTCGCTGACCTCTATGTGGATCAAAAACGCTTCAGCGATGCCCAAAACCAATTCATCCTTTCCATGAACGGCACCGCCCCCGAAGTCCGCCGCCAGATCGCCCAGCGCGGAGCGCAGCTCCTCGCCCAACGCGGTGCCAGAACCGAAGCCGAGGCCGTTTTAAAGGCCGGCGAAAGCGGAAATTAAACTCAAAATGGAAGTCACGATCCTCATGCCCTGCCTCAATGAGGCTGAAACACTGGCCGATTGCATTGCCGCAGCCCAACGAGGGCTTTCAAAGGCCGGAGTCGAAGGTGAAATCCTCATCGCCGACAACGGCAGCACCGATGGCTCACAAGACATAGCCCGCAAGCTCGGTGCCCGCGTTGTCGATGTCCCTGAAAAAGGCTATGGCAATGCCCTTCGAACCGGAATGGAAGCCGCCCAAGGACGATTCCTCATCATGGGCGACTCAGACCGCAGCTACGACTTTGCCGAGATCAAACCCTTCGTCGAGAAACTCCGCGCCGGCGCCGACCTCGTCATGGGCTGCCGTATGCCTGCAGGCGGTGGAAAGATCATCCCCGGCGCCATGCCTTGGAAACACCGCTGGATCGGCAACCCGGCCCTCACCTTCATCGGTCGACTCCTCTTCAGCTGCCCCGCCCACGATTTCCACTGCGGCCTCCGCGCTCTCACCAAGGAAGCTTTTCACAAACTAGACCTCCGCACCACTGGCATGGAATTCGCCAGTGAGATGGTCATCAAAGCCTCACTGCGCGGACTTCGCATCGAAGAAGTGCCCATCACGCTCCATAAAGACGGCCGATCCCGCCCGCCACACCTCCGCAGTTGGCGCGACGGCTGGCGCCACCTCCGCTTCATGCTCCTCTTCTCTCCGGGGTGGCTCCTCCTCTACCCCGGCCTAGTCATGCTGGTAACCGGCGCAGGCTTTTTTGCCCGATTAATGCTCGGCCCAATCACGCTCCAAGGCGTCAATTTCGATCTCAATACCTTGGAAATGGCCAGCTTGCTCGTGCAATTCGGCTACCAAATGGTTCTACTCGCTGGATTCGTCCGCATTTTTGCCTACACACGCGGCTTTCTCCCGCCCAATCACATCCTCTCCAGGGCATTCAGTTTCTTTACTTTGGAAAAAGGCCTCCTCAGCGGCTTAGCCATCCTCCTTGCAGGCTTTGGGCTGATTTCGCTGACGCTTTTAGACTGGGCCACAGCAGGTTTTGGAAACCTGGACCCCCTCGCCAACACCCGCCCCGTCATCGCCGGCCGGACACTCGTCTCCCTTGGCCTCCAAACCCTCATATTCAGCCTCGTCTTCAGTTACTTAGGAATCGACGAAAAACCGTCAAAAAGAAGATAGGCTTCCCACACCAAAGATTCTGGCCCGCAGGAGTCGCACGGAAATCCGTGGTTAGTTTCCCTCCAAACGCGCAGCGCCCGTTCGTTTCTGAACAATCATTGGGCAAAATCGCATGCATCTCGTCAAGTATCTAACCAAAAATGACCAATTACGATCATTTGCGAGCCTCGGCAGTCATAGATAGCCGCTACAGGGGGCGCGCTTGCCCTCAGGTGCCGTCGGGTGCGCCCCACCCCACTCCAGAAACGACATTACCCGCAAAAAAGCCGTCGCGATATTGTTATTCTCACGCCTGCCGAGGCTTTTGATTGCATAGCTTAAATGATTTTGCCTTTTTTAGACAAAATTAGCATTTTTATACAAATAATTTCCCCGAATTTTGCTTTCTGAGGCAACCGACTTACCTCATGGCCTGTATAAATTCTTCACGAGAAATGCCTGCCTGCTTTAAAATCCCATGCAGTGTTCCGGTTCGGAGTTCGTGATGCATTGGCACCACACAACCAGATTCACCCATCTTTAAAACTACATGGCTTCCCTTCTGCCGAGCCTCCTCGAATCCCAATGTTTTAAGAACGGAAATGCATTCTTTTCCGCTAATGCGAGGCAGTTTAGGCATATGCCAAATCAAATGTTGTCATCAAAGAAGGCCTCGGCACTGGGACGGGAAACTCCTCTAAATAAAGTTGCGTTGCTTCTTTAAGATTGGCCAATGCCTCTTGAAAATTATCGCCCTGTGTGGTTGTTCCTGTTTCAGGATTCAAAGCCACATAGCCCCCGTCTGGATCTTCCGTTAAAATAGCTGTGAAAGTCATGGTCTTTTGATATGTGCAATTTTTATACTGTCAACCTCAATTTTTTCAACTTTTTACTTTTGCCCGCCGTAGTCGCGGGTATGCCCGCAGTTACAGCGTTACAATTCCGCAAAGGTGCTCAGGTGTCATAGACAGCCGCTACAGGTGGCGCGCTTGGTCCCGGGGAGCGCGCTTTCCCTAAGGCGCCGTCGCCCCCCCCCTCGACCGATGTGGGTTCAATAAACTCCCAACAAGAGTAGTTCGCCAGACCCAAAAAATGATTTTGCAGTCCATGATTCTGCCAATTCCTGTTTTTGACAAAATGAACAGAATTTCAGAAAACAATTCTGCCTATGCTGCTCAACCTCCGTGTCTCCGCGCCTCTGTGAGAACCACTCCAAACCACTGAAACTTCTCTCACAGAGCCACAACGACACAGGGAAATTTAGAAAAGGCTCGACGCAATACCCTTTACAAGATCACCATCCCCGACGCTCGTGGTTTTCAAAAAATCCTTGAAGACTACCGCTGCAACTGCCAATATAACCCTATGCGCATCAGCCAAGACGAAGCTCTCAGTATTCGCAAAGCCATACAGGCCCGCGACCCCGCCGCCATAGTGAGTCTCTTCGGCTCAATGGCCAACGATCAGGCCCTTGGTGGTGATATCGACCTCCTCGTCCGCTCAAAACGCCTCACCCTCTCGGACCGCTTGGACATTGCCTGCGAACTTGAAGATGCCCTTGGGCTGCGCAAAATCGACCTCGTCATTGATAATGGCCGACCGAATGCCTTTGTGCGGTCTATCGAGTCTCGAGCGATTCGACTATGAAATCCGAGTCCTCTGAGCAACTCCGCGCCGAGTTGAATGATCTGCGCCGCATGTCCACCCATCTCCACGAGTCACTCAAGAACTGCGCGGAGCTACCTGACCACCCCGCTGCCGAAGACCTCTGGAGCGAGCGTGTCGAGGCGTTCATGAGCCGCTTCGCCCGCACCGCCGACCTGCTTGTCAACAAATCCCTCCGCACCTTGGTAGCATTTGAACTCGAAGAGCCTGGAACCCTTCTCGACATCCTTCAAAAAGCCGAAAAACGCAGTATCATTGGCTCAGCGGCAAATTTCCGCAAAATCAAACAACTTCGGAACATGATTGTCCACGACTACGCCGGTGAGGATTTGGCCGAGTCCTTCACCTTATGCCGCCGGTGGACTCCCGAACTCCTAGAAGGCATAGTTGGCTTTGAAAAATATCTGTCCGCCAAATTCCAAATTCATGCAGACTGATGTATATCTTCCCCCCCTCTTTGCCTTAGCTGAAAACTGAAAACTCCAAAGTGAAAACTTTCC
>JAPLTI010000149.1 GCA_026398285.1 Verrucomicrobiota bacterium | reverse complement strand
GTCAGAAGGGCGATCTTGTGGGACTTCTTGAGGCGAACCAGAGTCTCCACAGCGTCAGGCATGAGACGGGCCAACTGGCGCCGTTGGGCGCTGAAGTGAGCCGCGAGTATTTCGGCGGCGTCTTCATCTGAGACATCCTGCGCCCGGAGAACCGCGCTGAACACGGCCACCCGGTAAGTCCGCGACCACTCGCGCAGCTTTATCAACTCGGGTTTGTCGCCCTCGAAGTGCCCCCAAAGGCATTCATGGAAACTGATGCCGATGGATTTCACGTAGTCGTAGCACGGACCCTGACGCCAGAACTCGGAGCCATACTTTTTGGCATCCGCCAGAAAAGCCGAGGTCTCGATACCGGCGAGTTTGGAAGCGAGTTGGGCCGTAGAGGCCAGAGCCTCCTTGGAAACCGCTTCATCCACAATCAGTGTGTCATCCAGATCAAATAGAATCGCATCAACAGCCATATCCCCTACCCCATTCCACACTCGAAGGGTCTCTGTCGATACTGGAAACTTTTTTTCAACAGGCAGCGGTCAGACAGAATCAGGCTGCGGCATCCAGAAGAGCGCCGATGGATCCGAGGATCTCCCGCTTGCCATCGCGGGTTTTCGAGGAAGTGAGAAAGATATCCGGGGTTCCCGCGTGGACGGCTGCGAGCGCCTCCAGGAAGGCCTCCGTGTTTTTTTTCACGTGCGATGGCTTCAGCTTGTCGATTTTGGTGAAGACCACAGAAAACGGGCGATCGACCTCGCCGAGCCACTCCAGAAATTCGAGATCGATTTTTTGGGGTTCATGGCGCGAATCGACTAGCACAAAGACGCGGCGCAGGTTTGGCCGGTCCGCGATGTAGCCGGCGATGATATCCTGAAACGCGACGCGGTGGCCCTTCGGCACCTTGGCGTAGCCGTAGCCAGGCAGATCCACCATGCGAAAGGTTCCATTGATTTTGAAAAAATTGATGAGCTGTGTGCAACCGGGAGTCTGCGACACACGGGCGAGCCCTTGTTTTCCGGTGAGGAGATTTAACAAAGAGGACTTGCCCACATTGGAACGACCGATGAAGGCGAACTCCGGAACATCATCCGGGGGACACGACTCCAAACCGGGACTGCTCTGCAAGAATTCAGCTGAGGTGATACGCATATCCGGTCAATCAATGAACCTGCGAGTGATGTCTCCGTAGCTCTCGATGCGGCGATCGCGAAGGAATGGCCAATGGGTGCGCTGGGTGTCCACGCTTTCGAGATCGACCTCCACCACGAGCACTTCGTCCTTGTCGCAAGAGGCCTTGGCAATGATCTCCCCCGAGGGGTCTGCGGCGAAGCTTTGTCCCCAGAACTCGATGCCGTCGCCACCATCCGGAGCCTCGTGTCCAACGCGGTTTGGAGCGAAGACATAACATCCGTTGGCTATGGCGTGGCCGCGTTGAACGGTCTCCCAAGAGGAATGCTGGCGACGGCCGTATTTTTCTTTTTCCTTGGGATGCCAACCGATCGCGGTCGGGTAGAAAAGGATTTGCGCCCCTTGAAGAGCCGTGAGCCGGGCGGCCTCGGGATACCATTGATCCCAGCAGACACAGACGCCAATCCGACCGAAACGCGTGTCCCATGCTCGAAAGCCGAGGTCGCCTGGAGTGAAGTAAAATTTCTCGTAAAAAAGCGGATCGTCCGGGATGTGCATCTT
>JAPLTI010000327.1 GCA_026398285.1 Verrucomicrobiota bacterium | reverse complement strand
TTATGTGGGATCAAAACTTTCTTCCCAGGCTTTCTGTGCATCTTGCAAAGATATTGAACCAAGTGTGACGATGCCGGATGAGGAAAAGGTCATCGCGTCTACAAATTTATTGAACTGAGCAAGCCACTCAATAAATTGTTGTGTCGATTGATTGATGGCGCCCGTCGATTCGGCCAGTTGCAAAAGTGTGTAGGGCGCAGTAAGGTTTCTTAGATCGGTGATTTCCGCTGTGAGCGCATCCGTGAAACTCTTAGAAAACGAAACGATACCCTTGAGTTTCTGAAAATTTTCATAAATGAGGCTGTTTGCTCCAAACAAGTCATTTATATCAATGCTTATATCCAACGCCAATACTGGCTTTCACCCCCCCCTCGGCACCTATGGATAAATTGCCATCCGATTGGAATTGAAAGAGCTCCGGCATTCCGAATTCCTTATCAATCGGAGCATCGAACTCCCCGGATACTGCAATATCGAAATCCAAACCCCAATTGCTTCCAGCACCGATTGTTCCATTTTTAATAGTAAGAGCCAAACCGAGATATATGTCGGAACCGAATACTTTGACAGGCTCATCCGTTCTGTTTTTATAGACAAATGCATCGGGAGTCCCGGTATTCCCATCGTTGGTAATTCCCAGTTCGTTCAACAGAGCAATGCCAAATTCCTGTGCGGTAAAGGTGCTATCGGAGATTTTGGCGGCTTGTTTTTCGAAAACCTTCAGCGAGGCATCCCGAATCGGTGCCAGAATATCAATCTTATCTGTGATTTCATTAATTGATTCGCCAATTCCCGGAATCGGTCTAGCAAGAAGTTCTTTTGTGACTTCCAGACCTGCACTGTTAAAAAAATTTGACCAGGCATTTTTGAAGTAGTCACTAATTAATTGATTGGCGTCAGGCATTGTTAGTTTGATTGATGCGCCGACTGCAAAGAAGCAGGCGAGGAGGTTGGTGTGTGGTTTTGGGAAAATCTGAGTTGGCTGGCTTCCGCGATATTTTTAGAAATTGAAAATGCCGTAAAAAATATGCCGTAAATGAGTTCTGGAGTCGCTTCGACTGCATCGGGGAATGGGAACTTCAGCTCCGTGCGTTCAATTTGATAGTCCAACTTCACGGCTCCGGGCTCTGGTTTGGAAAAACGCGGCATATCAAGGTGGACAGTGAGCGGTTCAGCAGAGAATGCGGGACCGGTGCCGGAGGATCTTGATGAAAAAAGCAGGTTCAGTGCCAGAAGAGTCCTGATTTGCTGAGCGCAGTGGAAGTGCGGCGAAAGAAGTTTTTCCAACTGTTCGATCAACTCCTTAACATTTGGAGGAATGTCCTGAACCCGCTCAAGAATCTCTTTTTTCTTTTGCTCCTCACTTTGATCCGAAGACAAAATATGGGCCATTTCCATGAACTGTCGGATTTGCTCAAAAAAAAGCGCTTGGTGCGTGGATAGGTCGCGCAAGGCAGATGCCAAAATCCAATCTTTTGCTACCGGCGTGGTTTCCGAAAACGAGGTCGGTCGTTGAGTGGCGCGAGGTGCTGGCGGCAACGCCGAGAGGTATTGTTTCCACTCCATCTCGCCCAAGCTCAAAAGCCCTGCATGCGCGGCAAACACTCCGTCCCGCAATGCAAGGACGCGCTTCACATGCCCATCTACGATATTTTGCAATTTGATCGGGTCGCCCATTTTAATGCTGAAAAACTAAGACCACTCCTTGGAATATCTGTTCAATACCGGCAAAACATTAACAGATCAAGGCCCTATGTGGCGGCCTTTATCAAACCAACATCGGCGATCAAATGAAAACCCACCGCGAGCAGAGATTTCTTTTGCGAGGAGTAACAAAGAATTTCCACGGCGAGCTTTTTTTCTATA